>NZ_JBEGDJ010000028.1:0-57519 GCF_040191335.1 Nocardioides sp. YIM 152588
GCGCGCGGGCTCCCGCGACGAGCTACGTCGTCGCGGTCCATCAGCCGTGTCGAGCTGGAGACGGTGACCGCGGTCAGCAGCTCGGCCAGCTCCCGACGTGCAGGCGCCTCGAGGGCCCCCAGGCCCACGCGCCGCAGGCCGAGCAGGCCGCGCCGCAGGCGCCGCAGCAGGCCGGCTCGCGGCGCGCCATGGTCGCCGAGATCCAGGCCGAGGCGCAGGCTGCGCAGGCGGCACCGGTGGACCCGGACGCCGCCGTCGCGATGGACGACGCCGAGGTCGACGCCGAGTCGGGTGCGGACCTGCTGGCCCGCGAGCTCGGTGCGCGCATGATCGAGGAGATCCCCAACGAGTGAGGCCATCCGGCCCACCCCCACCCACCTACTTCCCATCCCACCTCGAGGTGACCTGACATGAGCAACAACCCCTTCGACGCGCTCGGCGGCGGCCCCGGCGGCCTCGACCTCGGCGCGCTGCTGCAGCAGGCGCAGCAGATGCAGGAGGACCTGATGGCCGCGCAGCAGCGCCTCGCCGAGACGACGGTCGAGGGCAGCGTGGCCGGCGGCATCGTCAAAGCGACCGTCAACGGCAGCGGTGAGCTGATCGGCGTCTCGATCAGCCCGGACGCCGTCGACCGGCCGGACGACGCGCTGGAGGGCGGCCTCGAGGATGCCCTGGACGACCTCGGCGACCTGATCGTCGCCGCCTACCGCGACGCGCGCGCCCAGATCGACAAGCTGGCCGAGGACACCCTGGGGCCGCTGTCCGGCGGCATGCCCGAGATGCCCGGCATGCCCGGCCTGCCCGGGGAGCCCGGCACGCCGGGCCAGCTCGGGTTCTGAGCGCCGCCCACCAGAAGGATCGGAACCACCCCGCATGTACGAAGGCGTCGTCCAGGACCTCATCGACGAGCTCGGCAGGCTGCCCGGCGTCGGACCGAAGAGCGCCCAGCGGATCGCGTTCCACCTGCTCCAGGCCGACCCGGCCGACGTACGGCGCCTCGCCGACGTGCTGATCGAGGTCAAGGACAAGGTGAAGTTCTGCTCGATCTGCTTCAACGTCGCCGAGGACGACCAGTGCCGGATCTGCCGCGACCCGCGGCGCGACCCGACGGTGCTGTGCGTGGTCGAGGAGTACAAGGACGTCGTCGCGATCGAGCGCACCCGTGAGTTCCGCGGCCGCTACCACGTGCTAGGCGGCGCGATCTCGCCGATCGACGGCATCGGTCCCGAGCAGCTGCACATCCGCGAGCTGCTCACCCGCCTCGGCGACGGCACCGTCACCGAGGTGATCCTGGCGACCGATCCGAACCTCGAGGGCGAGGCGACGGCGACGTACCTCACGCGGATGCTGGGCCCGTTGGGGTTGCGCGTGACCCGTTTGGCGAGTGGACTGCCGGTGGGTGGCGACCTGGAGTACGCCGACGAGGTCACCCTCGGCCGGGCGTTCGTCGGCCGCCAGTCGGCCACCTGAGCACAGCACGGAGCACAGCACCGAGCACAGCACCGAGCACAGCACGCGGACGGGAGGAGGAACGCGGATGACCGAGAACGGGACCGAGCAGCTGCCGGGGCTGGCGGCGCTCAACGCGCTGATCGCCGCGGAGACCGAGACGGTGCGGCTGGCCGACGACATCGCGGCCTCGATCCGCTCGTTCCTCGACGGCCTGCGCACCATCGCCGCCGAGGCGACCGGCGGCCAGGCGGTGGCGCTGCTGCTGCTCCAGATCGGCCAGATCTCCCTGACCGGGGCGCGCCTGGGGGTCTACCGCGACTTCGAGCCGCGCGAGGAGTTCCAGCCCGACGACGGCCCCGACCCGGACCCCGACGACCTGCGGATGCAGCTGGCGGGGATCCTCGGCAACGTCGACACCTACAGCTACGTCTTCGACCCGTACCAGCCGGAGCTCGTCGAGGGACAGCTCTCCGACGACCTGGCCAGCATCGCCGCCGACCTGGAGGTCGGCCTGCGCCACCACGCCGCCGGCGACGTCGAGGAGGCGCTGTGGTGGTGGCAGTTCTCCTACGTCTCCTCGTGGGGCGCGCTGGCGGGCGCGGCGATGAAGGCGCTGCTCTCGGTGGTCGCCCACGACCGCCTCGACGTCGACGTCGACCTGCCGCTGGAGCGCGAGCAGATCGAGGCGGCGTCCGCGGCGCTGGACAGCGGCGGGGCCGACTGAGCCGCGTCGGTAGAATCAGGCCGTCCCCGTCGCGGGACGAGTCCCTTCCCCGCAGAGCCAGGAGTGAGTCCGCCAGTGGGCATTGTCGTGCAGAAGTACGGCGGCTCGTCGGTCGCCGACGCCGCCGGCGTCAAGCGCGTCGCACAGCGCATCATCAACACCAAGAAGCTCGGTCACGAGGTCGTGGTCGTGGTCTCGGCGATGGGGGACACCACCGACGAGCTGATCGACCTGGCCAACGAGGTCTCGCCGCTCCCGCCCGCGCGGGAGCTCGACATGCTGCTCACCGCCGGTGAGCGGATCTCGATGGCGGTCCTCGCGATGGCCATCCAGAACCTCGGCCACGAGGCGCGGTCGTTCACCGGCTCCCAGGCCGGCGTGATCACCGACGACGCCCACGGCAAGGCCAAGATCATCGACGTCACCCCCGGCCGGATCCAGGCCGCCGTCGACGAGGGCGCGATCGCCATCGTCGCGGGGTTCCAGGGCGTCTCGCAGACGACCAAGGACATCACCACGCTGGGCCGCGGCGGCTCCGACACGACCGCCGTCGCGCTCGCGGTGGCGCTCGGCGCCGAGGTCTGCGAGATCTACTCCGACGTCGACGGCATCTTCACCGCCGACCCCCGGATCGAGCCGACCGCCCGCAAGGTCCCCCGGATCTCCTACGAGGAGACCCTGGAGATGGCCGCGCAGGGCGCCAAGATCCTGCACCTGCGCTGCGTCGAGTACGCGCGCCGCTACGACATGCCGATTCACGTCCGCTCGTCCTTCTCGGAGAAGGAGGGCACCTGGGTCGTCAAGGCCGAGGACGTCGCACAGGAGGACCACATGGAAGCCGCGATCATCACCGGCGTCGCCCACGACCGCAGCCAGGCCAAGATCACCGTGGTCGGCGTGCCCGACAAGCCCGGTGAGGCCGCGGCGCTGTTCCGCGCCGTCGCGGACGCGCAGATCAACATCGACATGATCGTGCAGAACGTCTCCGCCGCGGCGACCAGCCTGACCGACATCTCCTTCACCCTGCCCCGCGGCGAGGGCCAGACCGCGATGACGGCGCTGGCCGGCCTGCAGGACGCGATCGGGTTCGAGAGCCTGCAGTACGACGACAGCGTCGGCAAGGTCTCCATCGTCGGTGCCGGCATGAGCTCGGCGCCGGGCATCTCGGCCCGCTTCTTCGAGGCGCTCTCGGACGCCGGGGTCAACATCGAGATGATCTCCACCTCCGAGATCCGGGTCTCCGTCGTCGTGGCGGAGTCGCAGGTCGTGGACGCGGTCAACGCCGCGCACGCCGCCTTCGACCTGGGCTCGGACGAGATCGAGGCCGTCGTGTACGGCGGGACGGGACGCTGATCGGCATGGGTATCAACATCGGCGTCGTCGGCGCGACCGGCCAGGTCGGCGTCGCGATGCGCCAGATCCTGCTCGAGCGGGACTTCCCGGTCGACCAGGTCCGCTTCTTCTCCTCGGCCCGCTCGGCCGGCAAGGTGCTCGCCTTCGGTGACCGCGAGGTTGTCGTGGAGGACGCCGAGACCGCCGACCCGACCGGGCTGGACGTCGCGCTCTTCTCGGCCGGCGCGACCGCGTCGCGGGCGTTCGCCCAGCGGTTCGTCGACGCCGGCGTGATCGTCGTCGACAACTCCTCGGCCTTCCGCAAGGACCCGTCGATCCCGCTCGTCGTCTCCGAGGTCAACCCCGAGGCGGCCGCCGACGTGATCGCCGCCGGGCGCGGCATCATCGCCAACCCGAACTGCACCACGATGGCCGCGATGCCGGTCCTCAAGCCGCTGCACGACGAGGCCGGCCTGGTCCGGCTGATCGCGTCCACGTACCAGGCCGTCTCCGGCTCCGGCATCGCCGGCGTCGAGGAGCTGGCCACCGGCGTCGCCGGGGTCGGCGAGAAGGCCCGCGAGCTGGCGTACGACGGGGAGGCCGTCGCCTTCCCCGAGCCGGGCGTCTACCGGCGGCCGATCGCCTACAACGTGCTGCCGTTCGCCGGGAACCTGGTCGACGACGGCCTGAACGAGACCGACGAGGAGCAGAAGCTCCGCAACGAGTCCCGCAAGATCCTCGGCATCCCCGAGCTGCGGGTCTCCGGCATCTGCGTGCGGGTGCCGGTCTTCACCGGCCACTCGCTGGCGATCAACGTCGAGTTCGAGCGCCCGATGACCCCGGAGCGGGCGACCGAGCTGCTGGCCGCCGCCCCGGGCGTCGAGCTGGCCGACATCCCGACGCCGCTGCAGGCGGCCGGCAAGGACCCGTCGTACGTCGGCCGGATCCGCCAGGACCCGGGCGTCGACGGCGACCGGGGCCTCGCCCTGTTCGTCTCCAACGACAACCTGCGCAAGGGCGCCGCGCTCAACACGGTGCAGATCGCGGAGCTCATCGCCGCCTCCCGCTGACCCCCGACCCGCGAACAGGCACTCGGGGCAGCGCGAACCGGGGGTTGGGGCGCGCCGAACAGGCACTCGGGGCAGCGCGAACCGGGCCTGAGGGCGCGCCCAACCGGGGCATAGGGCACCGCGAACCTGGCGCGAGCCCCGGTTCGGCGCGGCGCGAGCCCCGGTTCGGGCTGCCCTCACCCCCGGTTCGGGCTGCCCCGAGCCCCGGTTCGGCTAGGCGGCTGGGTCCACGAACGTCCGGGTGACCCACGCCGAGGCCAGGAAGGCGCCGACGCTGAGGGCCGGCACGACCAGGATCATCGACCAGTGGTCCATCACGTCGACCAGGAACAGCAGTGAGACCACGGCGACGAGCCCGACGGCGAGCAGGCTGCTGCTGCCCGGGTCGGGGACCTGGAAGGTGCGCAGCAGGGCGCTGCCCAGGTACACGCAGACCACGAAGGTCGCGAGCAGCAGCAGGAAGCCCGGCCCGCCGCCGCAGCTCGCGGTGCCGCGGACGGCCTCGCAGCCGCGCAGCGAGAGCCAGGTCAGCAGCACCAGTGCCGCGCCGACGACGACGCCGGTGAGCGCCGCCGCCCGGTAGACGCCGAGCAGCGGCTCCTCGTCCTCGGCCCGCTCGGGCGGCGGGGAGAGGGTCTCCCGGGCGAACCCCTGGAGCCTGGTCCGCCAGCTCGGGGCCGGCGGCGCCGGCGTGGGCTCCGCGGCCGCCACGACCTCGGCCCGCGCCTCCGGGGGCGCGACCGTGAGAACCGCGGTCGGCTCCGCGTCGACGACCGCCGCGGGCTCGGCGGGCTCGACCACCGCCGCGGGCTCGGGCTCGACCGGGGACTCGACGGCCGGCGACTCGGCCGCCGGCGACTCGGTCATCGGCTCGTCGCTGGCCCGCACGGCCTCGACCCCCTCGACCGCCGGCTCCGCGGGTGCCGGCGCCGCCTCGACGGCGGGCTCCGCTGCGGGCGCCGGGGCGGCGTCCTTCTTCTTCCGCCCGAACAGCCGGGGCGGCTCCAGGGTGAGCCTGAGCTTGTCCTGCTCGTCAGACATGGTGTGCAGTGTGTCACGCTGTCGCAGGAAACATCAGCAGTCGAGACGGACGGGTCCGGACCATCTCGGCGGCGCCCGCCGGCGTGACAGGATCGCGGACATGGCGATCAACCCCACCGGTGCGGACCTGAAGGCGTTCCTCGAGGCCGACCCCGACGCACCCGTCGTGATGCTCAACCTGCTCCGGTTCGCCGAGGGCGGCGGCCGGAGCTACGGGCAGTACGGCGAGACCGTGATGACCACCCTGCTGCCGCGGTACGGCGCCGAGGTGCTGTACGCCGGCAAGGGCGACTCCCCGCTGGTGGCCGAGGCCGGCCAGGAGTGGGACGCGGTGATGCTGGTCCGCTACCCCTCGCGCCGGGCGTTCGCCTCGATGATCGCCGACCCCGACTACCAGGCGGTGACCCACCTGCGCACCGAGGCGCTGGTGGAGGCCGTGCTGCAGCCGACCACGCCGACCCTCTGACGGCGCGGGTCACCGGCCCGCCGGTCAGGACGCGGCCGCGGCGAGGAGCTCCCGGATCTCGGCGGCCTTCGGGACGCGCCCGGAGACGAGGACCTGGTCGTCCACGACGAGGCCCGGGGTCGCCATGACCCCGTAGCCGGCGATGGCGGCGTAGTCCCGGACCTCCTCGACCTCCGCCTCGAGGCCGAGGGAGTCCAGGGCCTCGCGGGTGGCCTTCTCGAGGTTCTTGCAGTTGGTGCACCCGGGTCCGAGGATCTTGACGATCATGGTGGTTCCTTTCTCTGAGGTTCGGGGCACGTCGGGTCAGGCGAGCAGCAGGTTGAACAGGTAGCCGACGGCGACGATCCCGGTGGCGACGACCCCGATGAAGACGGCCAGGAGCGGCGGCCTGAGCACGCGCCGCAGCAGGATCATCTCGGGCACCGAGAGGGCGACGACGGCCATCATGAAGGCGAGCAGCGTGCCCATCGGAAGGCCCTTGTCGTACAGGGCCTCGACCAGGGGCAGGATCCCGGCGGCGTTGGAGTACAGCGGGACGCCGATCAGGACGGCGACGATGACGCCGAAGGCCGCGCCGGGGCCGGCGTACCGGGTGAAGAGGTCCTCGGGCGCCCAGCCGTGGATGACGGCGCCGACGCCGATGCCGACCAGCAGGTAGGGCCAGATCCGGCGCAGGATGCTGCCCACCTCCTCGGCGGCCATCTGGATGCGCTGGTCGAAGGTGAGGCCGGCGGTGGAGTCGATGACCTGCCCGCCGAGCCTGGTCTCGAAGACGAACGGCTCGACGTGGCGCTCGAGTCGCAGCCGGCCGATCACCCACCCGGCGGTGATGGCGATCGCCAGCCCGGCGCCGACGTAGGCCAGGGTCACCCGCCACCCGAACAGGGTGAGGAGCAGCCCGACGGCCACCTCGTTGACCAGCGGGCTGGCGATCAGGAAGCTCATCGTCACGCCGAGGGGGACCCCCGCGGCGACGAACCCGATGAACGCGGGGACGGCGCTGCACGAGCAGAACGGGGTGATCACGCCCAGGCCGGCGGCCATCACGTTGCCGACCCCCTCGCGCCGGCCGCCGAGCAGGGCACGGGTGCGCTCCACGCTCATGTAGGAGCGCAGGATCGTGATGACGAAGATGATCCCGGTCAGCAGCAGCGCGATCTTGACGGTGTCGTAGAGGAAGAAGTGCAGCGACTCGGTCAGGCGGGCCTCCGGATCCATCCCGGCCGCGTCGAGGAGGCGGTCCCACACCCAGCCGTTGACCCAGTACGCCGCGGCCCAGACGGCCACGATCGCGAGCATCACGGCACCCCGGCCTCGGGTCGAGGTCGGCAGGTGCTCCATCACCGCCATCCCTTGCCTCCCTCCGGGCACCGGCAGCGCTCCGTTCAGGCACCTCCAACTCTAGTTCCGGCGCGACCCGCGGGCGGTGTGAGAAAAGAGACGCCGGCCGCCGCGGTGGCCGGCCCGGTCACCGGTCGGGCAGGGGCGCCGCGTGCCAGGTGCGGATCGCGTCGCCGACCAGCGCCGGGTCGTCGCACATCGGGAAGTGCATCCCCCAGGGCACCACGCACGTGGTGGCGTCGGGGCGCAGCCGGCGCCACCGGCGCTGGAAGCCGAAGTAGTCGCCGAGCCGGCCGAAGACGGTCAGCACCGGCCGGTCGGCCAGCCGTTCCACGGCGACGGCGGCGGCCGCACCGACCTCCGGCTCGGTGACCGCACCCCGGAACATCCGGTGGGTGAACCGGCGTGCGGAGCGGTCCCGCATCCCGCGCCGGCAGGCGCGGCGTTGGGCCCGGGTCATCGACCGGCCCACCCCGAACCGGCCCGCGCTGCCCCACGCCAGGAACCCGGTCAGCGCCGTGACCTCGCGGACCACCGCGGAGCCCATCACCCGCAGCGCCCAGCGCACCCGGCCCCGCGGCGGCCACGCGAAGGTGGCGACGCCGACCAGCCCGGCGATCCGCTCGGTCCGGCTCGCCACGGCGGCCAGCGCGGCCAGGCCGCCGGTGTCGTGGAACGCCAGCGTCACCTCGCGCAGGTCGAGGGCGTCGACCAGCGCGCCGATCGCCGCGGAGGCCCGGGACAGCGTCTGCTCCGCGGGCGGGGTGCGCTCGGAGAGGCCCGCCCCGGGGACGTCGAGGGTGACGCAGCGGAAGTCGCCGCGCAGCTCCTCGATCAGGCCGCCCCACACCATCGACCACAGGCCCACGTGCACCATCAGCAGCACGGGACCGTCGCCGCCGGTGTCGGAGTAGACCATCGTCCTGCCGTCGACCCGCAGCGTCCGCAGCGGCGTCGGCCAGACCTCCTCGGGCAGCCAGTCGGGTCGTGGCGCCACCGCGGTGGGGGTCGTCGTACGTGTCGTCCTCGTCGTCTTCTCGCTCATGCCCCACAGGACGGCCCGGGTGCCGGGAGTGTGACCTCGGGGGGCGATGTCACATCGCTGGCCGCTCGCCCGTCCTGACGGGCAGGGTGGGAGCACGAGACGGGAGCACCATGGACGAGCCGGCGGCGGACGCGGACCCGCGGACCGAGCGCGCCTGGCGCGAGCACCGGCGCCGGGTGCTCGACATCGGCTACCGGATGCTCGGCACGCTCGCGGACGCCGAGGACGCGCTGCAGGAGACCTACGCCCGGCTGGTCCGCCACGGCGCCGAGGGGATCGACGACGTCGAGGGGTGGCTGGTCACCGTCGCCGGCCGGGTCTGCCTGGACCGGCTGCGCGCCGACACCGTCCGGGCCCGGTACGTCGGCCCGTGGCTGCCGGAGCCGCTGCTGGAGCTCCCCGGCTCGGAGCCGGACCCGGCCGACCGGGTGACGCTGGACGACACGGTCCGGATCGCCCTGCTCGCGACGCTGGAGCTGCTCACCCCGGCCGAGCGGCTGGCGTTCGTGCTGCACGACGTCTTCGGGCTGCCGTTCGAGCAGGTGGCGTCGATCGCCGGCCGCACCCCGGCGGCCGCCCGCAAGCTGGCGAGCCGGGCGCGGGCGACGATCCGCGAGGACCCGGAGCCGCGGTTCGAGGTGCCGGACGCGGACGCGCGGGCGGTCGCCGAGGCGTTCGCCGCCGCGTGCGCGACCGGTGACCTCGCGGGCCTGATGGCGCTCCTGGACCCGGAGGTGGTCGGGGAGTTCGACTCGGGAGGCCGCGTGGCCGGGGCCCCGCAGGGCCCGCTGGTGGGTGCGGAGGTGGTGGCCGGCGTGCTGGTCCGCACGCTGGCGGGCGCCGGCGCCTCCTTCGCCACGGTGCCGGTCAACGGCCAGCCCGGCGTGGTGGTCAGCCTGCACGGGCGGGTGATGGCGGTGATCTGCCTGGAGACCGACGGGGAGCGGGTGGCGGCGATCCGGGCGATCGGGAACCCGGAGAAGCTGGCGCGACTCGACCGGGTCAGGTGAACTCGAGCCGCCTGCGGCATCACTCGATGGTTCGCAGCAGGCCGTCCCCGGGCCGCATCCGCGGGCCGAAGGTGTTGAAGATCCGGGCGATCCCGGTCCGGAGGCCGTGGGTCCGCCGGTGCGCCACGGTCGCCGCCTCGGCGAACCGCTTCGCCTCGTCGTAGACCGAGCGCGGGCCGATGGGGTTGGTGTTGCCCCAGTAGGTCTCCGGCTGCGGGTGCACCAGGGGGTCGCCGTACACCTCCGAGGTCGAGGCGAGCACGAACCGCGCCCCGTGGTCGCGCGCGACGCCGAGCGCGTTCAGGGTGCCCAGGGAGCCCGCCCGCAGCGTCTCGATCGGCAGGGCGGCATAGTCCAGCGGGGACGCCGGCGAGGCCAGGTGCAGGACCAGGTCCACCCGGTCGGCGGCCGGGAGGGGCTCGGTCACGTCGGCCTCGACGAGCTCGAAGCCGTCGGTGTCGAGCAGGTGGGCGACGTTCTCGGTGCGGCCCGTCGCGAAGTTGTCCAGGCAGGTCACGCGGTGGCCGAGCGCCAGCAGCCGCTCGCACAGGTGGGACCCGACGAAGCCCGCGCCGCCGGTGACCAAGGTCGAGGTGTGCGCCACTGAGCCCCTTCCACGGCGGTCGGATCCGGGGGACCGGATGCTACCGAGGACGGCGGGCCCGCGCGTCCCCAACGGCGGTGATCCGCATCCGACGGGTGGCCGCACCTTCCGCCGGGGCGCCCGGACGGCGAAGATCGGAGCGTCACCCGCCCGCCCCCGGAGGTGCCCGATGCGCCGAGCCGCCGTCGTACCCGTCCTCGCCCTGGTCCTGGTCGTGCTCCCGGCCGCGCTGCTCGCGGCGTGCGGCGAGGAGTCCGGGGGCGCGGCCTCGGGTGACGACCCGGCGACCGCGGCGGCCCCGAGCACCGACGACCTCGACGGCACCTTCACCTCCACCGCGGTCCAGGGCCGCGAGCTGGTACGCCGGACGCAGGTCACGCTGCACTTCGAGGACGGCCGGATGGCGGTGCGGGCCGGCTGCAACACGATGTCGGCGGCCTACGAGGTCGACGACGCCGGCACGCTCCGGTGGACCGACGCTCCGGTGTCGACGATGAAGGGCTGCCCCTCGGCCCTCGCCGCGCAGGACCGGTGGCTCTCCGACCTGCTCTTCGACGGGGTGGCCGCGACGCTCGACGGCGACGCGCTCACGCTCTCCGGCGACGCGGCGGGCGAGGAGGTCGTGATCGACCTGGAGCGGGGCTGACCCGGCCGGCGGCGACGCCCCGGGACCGGCGAAGGGCCCGGCGCCACCATCGGTGGCGCCGGGCCCTTGCACAGCGTCGGGCTGACAGGATTTGAACCTGCGGCCTCCTCGTCCCGAACGAGGCGCGCTACCAAGCTGCGCCACAGCCCGCTGCGGTCTCAGGTCTCCCTGCGACCGGCGCAACCATACCGGAGGGGTTCAGCGAGGACGCAATCGAGGCCGCCCATCGGACGTGCGTCAGGTCGCGGGGTGGTCGGCCGGGAGCAGCGTGAGGACGATCGCCTCGGGACGGCAGGCGATCCTGACCTGCGCGTACGGGCTGGTGCCGAGCCCGGCGGAGACGTGCATCCAGCTCGACCCGGGGTCACCGGGTGCGGAGTCCGCGGGGTGGCGGTGCAGGCCGCGTGCCCGCGCGGGGTCGAGGTCGCAGTTGGTGGTCAGCGACCGGCCGCCGGGGAGGCAGACCTGCCCGCCGTGGGTGTGCCCGGCGATGATGCCGTCGTAGCCGTCCCGGGCGAACTGGTCCAGCACCCGCAGGTACGGCGCGTGGGTGATGCCCAGGCGGAGGTCGGCGCCGGCCTCGGCGGGCCCGGCGACGGCCGCGAGGTCGTCGTAGGACAGGTGCGGGTCGTCGACGCCGGCGAACGCGAACGTGGTCTCGCCGACGGTGAGCGTGGTGCGGCGGTTGGTGAGGTCGAGCCAGCCGGCGTCGGTCAGGCCGGCCGTGAGGTCGCGCCAGGGCAGCTGCGGCTTGTCGATGTGGCGCTTGCCGTTGTCGGGGAGCAGGTAGCCGAAGGGGTTGCGCAGGCTCGGCTCGAAGTAGTCGTTCGAGCCGTGCACGAAGACACCCGGCCGGTCCAGCAGGCCGGCCAGCGTGTCCAGCACGACCGGCACCGCGCCGTGGTGGGCCAGGTTGTCGCCGGTGTCGACGACCAGGTCGGGCTCCAGGGCGGCCAGGTCGCGGATCCACTCCTGCTTGCGCGCCTGGCCGGGCGTCATGTGGATGTCGCTGAGGTGCAGCACCCGGAGCGGCTTCATGCCGGCCGGCAGCGTGCGCACGTCGTAGCGGCGGAGGACGAACCGGCGGGTCTCCCACACGCCGTACGCGGTCAGCGCGGCCCCCGCCGCGCCGCCGGCGGCGACGGCGCCGAGGAGGCCGGGGAGGAATCGCATTCGGCAAGGCTGGCACATCACGGCACAATCGGGCGCATGAGCACCCTGAAGGACCGTCTCCACACTGACCTCACCGCCGCCATGAAGGCCCGCGACGAGGTCCGCACCTCGACCCTGCGGATGGTCCAGGCCGCGATCACCAACGCGGAGAAGGCCGGCAAGGTCGAGAAGGAGCTCACCGACGAGGAGATCGTCTCGGTGCTCTCCAGCGAGGCGAAGAAGCGGCGCGAGGCCGCGGTCGCCTTCGAGGACGGCGGCCGCACCGAGAGCGCGGCCAAGGAGCGCGCCGAGGCCGCGGTGATCGCCGACTACCTGCCCGCGCAGCTCTCCCCGGAGGAGATCGCGGACGTCGTCCGGGCCGCCGTCGAGCAGCTCGGCGTGGCCGGCGAGGGCCCCAAGGCGATGGGCCGCGTGATGGGCGTCGTCCAGCCGCAGGTCAAGGGCCGGGCCGACGGCGCCGCGGTCGCCGCCGAGGTACGCCGCGCGCTGGGCGCCTAGGGCCCGCCCCGCCCCGATCCCGCGAGGGGCGCCGCCCCGCCCGTCCGGGCGGTGCGGCGCCGCCGCTCAGCGGCTGCGGGTCAGCGTCCGCGTCCGGGGCCCCGGCCGCCGCCGTTGTTCCCGCCGTTGTTCCCGTTGTTGCCGTTGTTCCCGCCGTTGTTGTTCTTGGGCTTCTTCGGCGGGACGTACGGGGTGCCGTCGGAGACCTTCAGCGTGACGGTGCTGCCGGTGCCGAGCATGGTCCCGGCGCCGGGCTCGGAGTAGGCGACGGTGCCCTCGGCGAGGCCGGAGTCGACGTACCCGCCGTTGGTGACCAGGAAGCCGGCCTCCTCCAGCGTGGCGGTCGCCGACTCCACGGACTGGCCGGCCACGGACGGGACCGGCACCAGGACGCCCTTGATCTCGGTGGCCGAGGGCTTGGTGAAGGAGTCGCCGGGCAGGTACTGCGCGACCGCCTTGAACGTGTCGCCCCAGATCGGGCCGGCCGTGGTCGAACCCGAGGTCGACCGGTAGTACCCGGCGATCGTGACCCCGTCCAGCGAGATCGGCGAGCCGACCGAGTTCACGCCGGCGACGACGGCGGAGCCGGCGAGGTTGGGCGTGTAGCCGGTGAACCAGACCGACTTGTTGCCGCTGGAGGTTCCGGTCTTGCCGCCCGAGGGGATGCCCGGGCTGAGCGCCGCGCCGAAGCCGCCGGGGGCGGTCACGCCCTTGAGGACGTCGTTGACGGCGTCGGCGACCGCGCTCGGGATCACCTGGTTGCACTTGGACTCGTACTTCTTCAGCACGTTGCCGTCGGCGTCCTCGATGCTGGTCACCGGCCGGGAGTCGCAGTGCAGGCCGCGGCCGGCGAACGTCGCGTAGGCCTCGGCCATCTCCAGCGGGCTGGCGTCGGGGAAGCCGAGGGTGAACGCGGGCCGCATCTCGTTGGCCCGGTCGGTCAGCCGCACGCCCATCTTCTTCGCCAGGTTGAACGGCTGGCACAGCCCGGTGCGCATCTCGAGCTGGGCGAAGAAGGTGTTCACCGACTGCTGGGTGCCCGTGTAGAGGTTCGGGTTGTGCGCCTGGCCGTCGAAGTTCTTCACGTCCCACACGTTCGGGCCGTACGGCGAGCCGTCGCACATCCGGTACTTCGACTCCTGGGCGAACATCTGGGCCGGGGAGTTGATGGTCGTGTTGAGCGGCACGCCCTGGTCGATGGCGGCGGCGAGCACGAAGGTCTTGAAGTTCGAGCCCGGCTGGAAGCCGTTGGCGTCGCCGTACTCCTTGGGCACGGTGTAGTTGAGGTAGCTCTGGCCCGGGCCGGAGCCCATCGGCTTGGACTGCGCCAGTGCCCGGACCTCGCCGGTGCGGGGCACCACCAGCGTCATCGCGCCCACCGCGGAGTCGGTGTTGAAGACGTGGCTGGAGACCGCGTCCTGCGCGGCGGTCTGCATCTTCATGTCGATGGTGGTCTTGATGGTCAGGCCGCCGTTCCACAGCAGCCGCTCGCGGGCCTTCTTGGTGTTGCCGAGCGCCTTGTCGGTCATCAGGTAGCGCACGACGTAGTCGCAGAAGAACTGCGCCGGGGAGTTCACGCAGCCACGCGGCTTGGGCTGCACGTCGAGCCCGAGCGACTGCCGGCCCACCTTCCGGGCGCGCTTGTCCTTGATCACGCTCAGCTCGGCCATCCGCCCCAGCACGACGTTGCGGCGGCCCTTGGCGCCCTCGGGGTTGTTGGTCGGGTTGAGCGCCTCGGGGCTGCGGACCAGGCCGGCCAGCATCGCGGACTGGGCGAGGTCGAGGTCCTTGGCGTTGACGCCGAAGAAGTGCTGGGCGGCCGCCTGGATGCCGTAGGCGCCGTCGCCGAAGTAGACGGTGTTGAGGTACTGCTCGAGGATCCAGTCCTTGGAGTGGTGCTTCTCCAGCGCGATCGCGTAGCGCAGCTCCCGGATCTTGCGGGCGTAGGAGTCGTCGGTGGCGCGACGGATCTCCTTCTTGTTGCCGTTGGCCTGGGTGATCAGCGTCTGCTTGACCAGCTGCTGGGTGATCGACGAGCCGCCCTGGACCACGCCGTTGGCGGCCTGGTTGGTCAGCAGCGCGCGCAGCGTGCCCTTGATGTCCAGGGCGCCGTGCTGGTAGAAGCGGTAGTCCTCGATCGCGACGATCGCCTTGACCATGGTCCGCGAGATCTGGTCGAGCGGGACGTTGACCCGGTTCTGGTCGTAGAGCGTCGCGATGACCTGGCCGTCCTTGTCCAGGATCTCGGTGCGCTGCGGGAGCCGCTCCGTGGCCAGCTCCTTGGGCAGCTCGTCGATCGTCTCGGCGACGTTGCGGGCGCTGAATCCGAGCACGCCGGCGAACGGGATCGCCAGGCCGGAGACGACCACTCCGAGGACGGCCGCGACGGCGACCATCACGCCCAGGTGCGAGAGCACCTTGAGCGGCGGGAGGCGGTCCATCCTGGGTCGAGGCATGCGGAAAGGGTACGGGAACAGCCCTTACTGTCAGAGTTGAAGCCACGGAGCGGGTCGGGCTCTGCTATGACCTGCAACGACATCCCCTCGAAACAACCGCCTAGTCATTAGTGACTAGCAATCTTGGGCCCAATGAGGCCTATCGGGACTTGACGTATTCCTTTACTTTGTCTGCACGGGGCTGGGAACCAAGGCGCTGTGGGGGCGTCGTCCCGGCTCCAGACGGGGACGATTCACATGTGGGTTGAGGATTGGGCGCTCCGCGCCGCCTGCCGTGACGAGAAGCCGGACCAGCTCTTCGTTCGAGGTGCGGAGCAGAACAAGGTCAAGCAGGTCTGCGCGGGATGCACCGTGCGGACCGAGTGCCTGGCCGAGGCTCTGGACAACCAGATCGAATGGGGTGTCTGGGGCGGTATGACCGAGCGGGAACGTCGCGCGCTGCTGCGCCGCCGCCCGGGCGCCTCCTGGCGCAAGGTCCTCGAGTCTGCGCGTGACGCGCAGCTCGCGAACGGTCACTGACGCCCGTTCACGAACGGTACTGACCCCCGGGGCCGTGACCCCGGGGGTCGGCCGTCGTGCTGCCCGTGTCGGCCCGCCCGGGTCACCCGGCCGCCGCGTCGCCGGCGAGGAGCTCGCCGACCCGGCGCAGCCCGTCGAGGTCGTGCACGTCGCCCGCGAGCGCCGGCACCACCGCGGTCGCCACCTGCGGGTGCGCCGTGGCGAACCGGTCCCGCAGCGTGCGCTCGCGCTCGACCAGCCGGACCCGGTCCGCGTGCAGGCGCAGGAGCCCCGCGGTCAGCGACCCCGGCTCCTCCGCCCGCAGCCGCTCCGCGCCGGCCATCGCCTCGTCGGCGGAGAGCTGGCCCTCCGGCTCGGGGCTGGCGCGGTTGACGATCAGGCCGGCCAGCGGCATCGCGTCCTCGCTGAGCCGCTCGACGAAGTACGCCGCCTCGCGGAGCGCGTCGGGCTCCGGTGCCGCGACCACCAGGAACGCCGTGCCGTCGGCCTGCAGCAGCGAGTAGGTCTGCTGGGCGCGCTGCCGGAAGCCGCCGAAGACGGTGTCCAGCGCCGCCACGAAGGTCTGCAGGTCCTTGAGGAACTGCGCGCCCAGGATCTTCATCAGCGCGTTGGTGACCACGCTGAAGCCGGCGGCCATCAGCTTCGCCGGCCCGCGCGCCGGGGCGAGCATCAGCCGGACGAAGCGGCCGTCCAGGAAGCTGGAGAGCCGCTCGGGGGCGTCGAGGAAGTCCAGCGCGGAGCGCGACGGCGGCGTGTCCACCACGATCAGGTCGTAGGCCGTCGCGCCCTCGGGGTGGTCCTCGCCGGTGACGTGCTCCCGGTAGAGCTGGCCCAGCTTCTCCATCGCCATGTACTCCTGCGTGCCCGCGAAGGAGCTGGAGAGCGCGATGTAGAACGGGTTGGCCAGGATCTGCTCCGCCTTCTCGGGGCTGGCCTGGGAGAGCACGACCTCGTCGAAGGTCCGCTTCATGTCCAGCATCATCGCGTCCAGCGAGCCGCCGGCCTCCTCGCCGACGCCGGCCACCGGGCGCGGCGTGTTGTCCAGCGCCTCGATGCCCATCGACTGGGCCAGGCGCCGTGCCGGGTCGATGGTCAGCACCACCACCCGCCGCCCGCGCTCCGCCGCCCGCAGCGCCAGCGACGCCGCCGTGGTGGTCTTGCCGACCCCGCCCGAACCGCAGCAGACGATGATCTCGGTGGCCGGGTCGTCGAGCATCGCGTCCACGTCGAGCGGCTCCGCGCGGTGCGAGGAGCCGGGGCCGACCCGGGCGCGGGTACGGCGCGGGGAACCGCCGCTCATGCCAGGCCCTGCTCTCGGATCACGCCCGCCATCTCGTAGAGCGCGCCCAGGTCGATGCCGCCGGCGAAGCGGGGGAGCTCGTAGGTCGGCACGTCGAGGCCGGCCACGACCTCGCGCTGGGAGTCCTCCAGCGCCCGCCGCTCCGCGTGGTCGTGGGCCTCGGTGAGCAGGCCGTCCACCAGCGTGGCGTCGTGCGGGACGCCGGCCCGCTCCAGGTCGCCCTCGATCCGGGACCGGTCCAGGCGGCCCACGCGCGCCGCGGCCAGCTCGGGCGCGGTCAGGTCCCGCGGGCGGATCTGGTTGACGATCACCCCGCCGACCGGGAGCGCCGCCTCGCGCAGCTCGGCGATGCCGTCGGCGGTCTCCTGGACCGGCATCTCCTCCAGCACGGTGACCAGGTGCACCGCGGTCCGCGGCGAGCGGAACAGCGTCATCATCGTGTCCGACTGGGCCTTGATCGGGCCGACCTTCGCCAGCCCGGCGAGCTCGTTGCTGACGTTGAGGAACTGGGTGATCCGACCCGTCGGGGGCGCGTC
Source organism: Nocardioides sp. YIM 152588 (assembly GCF_040191335.1). NCBI lineage: Bacteria > Bacillati > Actinomycetota > Actinomycetes > Propionibacteriales > Nocardioidaceae > Nocardioides > Nocardioides sp. YIM 152588. Next base: position 17,214 of record NZ_JBEGDJ010000028.1, read on the forward strand.
GAGCACCACGGCGTCGTACCGGATCGCGTTCTTGTTGCGCGAGTTGCGCTGCACCGCCTCGTAGACCTTGCCGGTCAGCAGCACGTCCCGGACGCCCGGCGCGATCGTGGTCGCGAACTCGATCACCCCGAAGCGGTCCAGCGCGCGGCCGGCGCGGCCGAGCCGGTAGTACATCGCCAGGTACTCCAGCAGCGCCGCCTCGGCGTCGATGTGCAGCGCGTGCACCACGCCGCGGCCGCCGTCCTCGTCGGGCAGGCCGGTGGTCAGCCGCCGCTCCTCGTAGGGCAGCGGGTCCACGTCGAACATCCGGGCGATGCCCTGGCGGCCCTCGACCTCGCAGAGCAGCACGTTCCTGCCGCGGGTGGCGAGGGCGAGCGCGAGCGCGGAGGCGACGGTCGACTTGCCGGTGCCGCCCTTGCCGGTGACGACGTGCAGGCGGACGCGTGGCCAATCAGTCACGCCGCCCACAGTAGTGAACGACTGGGAGACGGTCCGGTGGTTTCGAGGGCAGCCGGTGGTTGAGGTGCGAGCGCAGCGAGCCTCGAAACCACCGCCGGCCCGGCGGTGGCTCCGCCTGAGTAGGGTGCGAGGTATGACCAAGTGGGAGTACCAGGTGGCGCCCGTCCTCAACCACGCCGCGGCGCAGATCCTCAACAACTTCGGCCAGGACGGCTGGGAGCTGGTGACGCTGATCCCCAGCCCGACCGGCAACGACGTGGCGTACTTCAAGCGCCCGGTCGAGGGCTGACCCGATGGCCGCGCAGGGTACGCCGGAGGAGCGCCTGGCCGAGCTCGGCCTGACCGTCCCGGCGGTGGTGCCGCCGGTGGCGACGTACGTGCCGGCCGTGCGGTCCGCCGACCGGATCTACACCGCCGGCCAGCTCCCGATGCGCGACGGCGCGCTGATCGCCACCGGCAAGGTAGGCGGCACCGTGACGCCCGAGGTGGCCGCCGAGTGCGCCCGCCAGTGCGCGCTCAACGCGATCGCCGCGATCCGGTCGCTGGTCGACGACCTGTCCCGGATCCGGATCGTCAAGGTCGTCGCCTTCGTGGCCTCCACCCCGGACTTCACCGGCCAGCCGAAGGTCGCCAACGGCGCGTCGGACTTCTTCGGCGCGGTCTTCGGCGACGCCGGCGTGCACGCGCGGTCCGCGGTCGGCGTCCCCGTGCTGCCGCTGGACGCGCCGGTCGAGGTCGAGGTGATCGCCGAGGTCCTGCCCGCGGCCGAGGGCGACGCGTGAGGATCCCGCTGCCGCCGGTCCCGCTGCCGGCCGAGGTGGCCGACGTCGTCCGCCAGTTCAGCGAGGGAGAGCGCACCCCGGCGGACCCGCGCAACGCGGCGACCGTGGTGCTGATGCGCGACGGCGACGTCCACGGTGGCCGGCCCGGGCCGGAGGTCTACCTGCTGCGCCGCCAGGTCTCGATGGACTTCGCCGGCGGCATGTGCGTCTTCCCCGGCGGCGGGGTGGACCCCCGTGACTTCGACGCCGAGATCCACGCCTCCGGCTGGGCCGGCCCCAGCCCCGAGGAGTGGGCCACCCGGCTCGGCGTCGAGCCCGACCTCGCCCGGGCGCTGGTCTGCGCCGCGGTGCGGGAGACCTTCGAGGAGTCCGGCGTGCTGCTCGCCGGCCCGTCGGCCGACTCCGTCGTCGCCGACACCACCGGCGAGGACTGGGAGGCCGACCGGGTCGCGCTGGAGTCCCGGCAATTGTCGCTGACCGACTTCCTGGCCCGCCGCGGGCTGGTGCTGCGCACCGACCTGCTCGGGGTGTGGGACGGCTGGCTGACGCCGGTCTTCGAGCCGAAGCGCTACCGGACCTGGTTCTTCGTGGCGCTGCTGCCCGAGGGCCAGGTGACCCGGGACGTCTCCACCGAGTCCGACCACGTGGTCTGGCTCGGTGCCGCCGACGCCGCGGACGCGGCCGACGCGGGCACCCTGGCGATGCTGCCGCCGACGTACCTGACCTGCCTGGAGGTGGGCCAGCACGGCTCGGTCGCCGACGTGGTCGCGGCCGGCGACGGCCGGTCGGTGGAGATGTTCATGCCCGAGGTCGAACGGCTCGGCGACGGGTACACGCTCTCGATGCCCGAGCGGCTGCGCCCGCTGGTCGCCGACCGGCGGGCATGAGCGCCGGCCCGCAGGTCCCGCCGCCGGGCGAGTGGCACGGCGGACCGTTCGGCGACCGCGGGCGGTGCGTGCTCGCCCCGAACCCCGGCCTGATGACGCTGGATGGCACCAACACCTGGGTGCTGCGCGAGCCGGGCGCCGAGCGCTCGGTCGTGGTCGACCCCGGCCCGCTCGCCGACGAGCACCTCGACGCCGTCGCGGAGGTCGCCGGGCAGGTGGAGGCCGTCGTGGTCACCCACCACCACCTCGACCACACCGAGGCGGCCCGCTCGTTCGCGGAGCGGATGGGCTGCGGGGTGCGGGCGCTGGATCCGGCGCAGTGCTGGCGCTCGGATCCCCTGGTCGACGAGGAGGTGCTGTCGGTCGGCGGGCTGGACGTCGAGGTGCTGACCACCCCCGGCCACACCCGCGACTCGATCTCGCTGCTGGTCGGCGCCGACCGCTCCCTGCTGACCGGGGACATGGTGCTCGGCCGCGGCACCACCGTGATCGTCCACCCCGACGGCGACCTGGGCGGCTACTTCGACTCGCTCGCTCGGATGCGCGCGCTGGTCACCGAGGGCCGCGTCGAGACGCTCTGGCCCGCCCACGGGCCGGTGCTGGCCGACGCCGCCGGCGTCCTCGACCACTACCGGGTGCACCGTCGGGAGCGGCTCGCCCAGGTGGAGGCGGCGCTGTCCGCGCTGGGGCTGGGCGGCTCCTCCTTGCCGGCCGACGCGGCCGAGGACCCGGACCTGCCGCGGCGGGTCGTCGAGGTCGTGTACGCCGACGTCGACGAGTCGCTGTGGGGCGCCGCCGAGTGGTCGGTGCGGGCGCAGCTGGCCTACCTGGCCGCCCGCTGAGGCGCGAGTCGGCAGAAACTCTCTGCCGACTCGGGGAACGGTGCGCCGAGCCGGCAGAAACTTTGTGCCGACTCGCGGCAAAGAGATCTCCGGCCGCCCAGGTCGGGCGGCCGGAGATCTGCGGTACTGGTTGAGCGCCGGGGCTCAGCGACTGACGTCAGCGCGCCCGGCGCGACATCCGCTCCATGTCGAGGATGACGACGGAGCGGGGCTCGAGGCGCAGCCAGCCGCGCGAGGCGAAGTCGGCGAGCGCCTTGTTCACGGTCTCGCGGGAGGCGCCGACCAGCTGGGCCAGCTCCTCCTGGGTGAGGTCGTGGTGGACGTGCACCCCGTCGTCGGAGCTGCGGCCGAAGCGGTCGGCGAGGTCGAGCAGCGCCTTGGCGACGCGGCCGGGCACGTCCGAGAATACGAGGTCGGCGACGACGTCGTTGGCCTTGCGCAGGCGGCCGGCGAGCTGGGCGAGCAGGCCGCGCGCCACGGCGGGGCGGCCCTCGAGCCAGCGCAGCAGGTCCTCGTGGGAGAGCGAGGCGAAGCCGGCATCGGTCACCGCGGTCACGGTCGCCGAGCGCGGGCCCGGGTCGAACAGCGACAGCTCGCCGAACATCTGGCCGGGGCCCATGATCGCGAGCAGGTTCTCGCGGCCGTCGGACGAGGTCCGGCCGAGCTTCACCTTGCCGTCGAGAACGACGTACAGCTTGTCGCCGGTGTCGCCCTCGTGGAACAGCACCTCGCCGCGGCGCAGCCGGGTCTCGGCCATCGACGTGCGCAGCGCGGTCATCGCCTCGTCATCGAGGGCACTGAACAGCGGCGCCTGACGGAGTACGTCGTTGTCCACTTCTCCTCCTGGTCCAGAGTGTCGTGCGGGCCCCCTGGTGAGGCGCCGGCAGTCGACACGCGTCCCGAGAATCCTAGCCAGTGGGCAGGTTCACACCTAACATGCGTCGACTCCGGGCCTGTCGCTGGCACGCCGTAGGCTGCGCACGTGCGTCCGATCGACATCACCGGGGAGACCCCGACCCAGCTGGTGCGCCGGGCCCGCAAGATCAACAGGGTGCTCGCCGAGACCTACCCCGACGCCCACGCCGAGCTGGACTTCGACAACCCGTTCCAGCTGCTCGTGGTCACCGTCCTGTCGGCCCAGACCACCGACAAGCGGGTCAACGCGGTGCGGCCGATCCTGTTCGCCGCCTACCCGGACCCGGCCGCGATGGCCGCCGCCGACCGCGACCACCTCGAGGGGATCGTCGGCCCGCTCGGCTTCTTCCGGGCCAAGACCGACGCGCTGCTCAAGCTCAGCGCCGCCCTCGTCGAGCGGTACGACGGCCAGGTGCCCGGCCGGCTGGACGACCTGGTCACGCTGCCCGGCGTCGGGCGCAAGACCGCCAACGTGGTGCTCGGCAACGCCTTCGACGTCCCCGGGATCACCGTCGACACCCACTTCGGCCGGCTGGCCCGCCGGCTGGGCTGGACCACCGAGACCGACCCGGTCAAGGTGGAGCACGCGGTCGGCGCGCTCTTCCCGAAGCGGGACTGGACGATGCTCTCCCACCACCTGATCTGGCACGGGCGCCGTCGCTGCCACGCCAAGAAGCCGGCGTGCGGGGCGTGCCCCGTGGCGCGCTGGTGCCCGTCGTACGGGGCCGGTCCGACCGGCGCGGTCGAGGCCGAGGCGCTGGTCCGCACGGAGGGCCCGAACTGATGCGCCTCGGGATCGCCGCGACGGCGGCGCTGGCCATCGGCGTGCTGCTCACCGGGTGCGACGGCGGCGCCCCGGCGGCGGCGTGCCGGGTCGACGTGACCACGCCCGACCTGGTCGCCGACCGGGAGGCCGCGGGCATCGCCGACTGCGACCCGGCCGAGTGGACGACCCGGGCCGACGGCGCCGCGGCGGAGCTGCCGGACATCACCCTGGACTGCCTGGGCAGCGAGGCGACGGCGGCCCTGGCGGACGTCCACGGCCCCGCGCTGATCAACCTGTGGTCCTCCAACTGCGGCCCCTGCCGCGACGAGATGCCCGCGCTGCAGGCCTTCGCCGAGGACTACGGCGACCACGTGACGGTGCTCGGGCTCAACTTCCTGGACACCTACCCGTCCGCGGCGATCGACTTCGCCGCCCGCACCGGCGTCACCTACCCGTCGCTCGCCGACGCCTGCGGCGACCTGCAGCAGACCGAGCTGGCGCTCAACGCCGGGCTGCCCCAGTTCTTCTTCGTGGGCGCCGACGGCAGCGTCACCCAGCGGGTGGGCGGCGTCGAGACCGAGAAGGAGGTCGTGGCGCTGGTCGAGGCCGAGCTCGGCCTCGAGCTCGACGCGCCGGACGCCGGGAACGCGGCGCAGGACGGGGCGAAGGGGGCGGACTCGTGATGGACCGCACCGGCCTGCCCGACTGGCTGAACGAGGTCGCCGGCGCCGCTGACCGGATCCTCGGCAGCGACCTGACCCGGTTCCTGCCGCCCGAGGGTGGCAACCCGCGGCGCGGCGCGGTGCTGATGCTCCTCGGCGAGGGCGACGAGGGACCGGAGCTGCTGCTCACCGAGCGCGCCCACGACATGCGCTCGCACCCCGGCCAGGTCTCCTTCCCCGGCGGCTCGATCGACCCCGGGGAGACGATCGTCGAGGCGGCGCTGCGCGAGGCCGAGGAGGAGATCGGCGTCGACCCGGCCGGCGTACAGGCCTTCGCGACGCTGCCCGAGCTCTGGCTGCCGCCGTCGAACTTCGCCGTCACCACCGTGATCGGCTGGTGGCACGAGCCCAGCCCGATCCGCGTCGCCTCGCCCGCCGAGGTGCACGCGATCCACCGGGTCAGCCTGGACGAGCTGCTCGCCCCCGAGCACCGGATCGAGGTCCGCCACCCCGGCGGCTGGACCGGGCCGGGGTTCCTCATCGGCCCCGACAAGGACGTCGTGCTGTGGGGCTTCACCGGCGGGATCGTGACCCGGTTCTTCGACTTCCTGGGGTGGCTCCCCGCGGTGGCGGACCCGCCCGTGCATGATCTACCCGACTACATGCTTGCCGAGTACGTGCGCCGTGCGGAGGAGGCGAGCGAGGCCGGCGAGGACGCCGACGACGGCCTCGACCTGGCCGAGCCCAACCCCGCACCGCGGAAGGATCGATGAACTTCCTCGACGTACTGCTCCTGCTGCTCGTCGCTGCCTACGCGCTGTCCGGGTACTGGCAGGGGTTCATCACCGGCGCCTTCGCCACCGTCGGCCTGCTGCTCGGCGGCGTCTTCGGCATCTGGCTCGCGCCGATCGTGCTCGGCGGCGCCAACCCCTCCCTCGGCGTCTCGCTGGGTGCGCTGTTCATCGTGATCCTCTGCGCCTCGCTCGGCCAGGCGGTGCTGCAGTTCCTCGGCGCCAAGGTGCGCGAGCGGGTCACCTGGCAGCCGGCCCGGGTCCTCGACGCGGTGGGCGGCGCGGCGCTCAGCGCGGTCGCGGTGCTGCTGGTGGCCTGGGCCCTGGGCGTCGCGATCTCGGGCACGCGGCTCGGACCGATCACCTCGATGGTGCGCGAGTCCACCGTCCTGGCCAAGGTCGACGGCGCGCTGCCGAACGCCGCGCCGAAGGTGCTGCAGGCGTTCAACAACGTCGTCGGCACGGGATTCTTCCCCCGCTACCTGGAGCCGTTCGCGCCGGAGCGGATCGTCGAGGTCGGCCCCGGCCCGAAGCGGCTGCTCTCCGACCCGGACATCACCGGCTCCCAGGCGAGTGTCGTGAAGATCCGCGGCGCCAACATCTGCGGGCGCGGCGTGGAGGGCACCGGCTTCGTCTTCGCCGCGGACCGGGTGATGACCAACGCGCACGTGGTCGCCGGCGTCCCGGACCCCGAGGTCCAGATCGGCGAGGGCACCGCGCTGGGCCGGGTCGTCCTCTACGACCCCGGGCTCGACATCGCGGTGATCCAGGTCGACACCGGCGACGCCCCGGTGCTGCCCTTCGACATCGACGCCGGCGCACCGGGCAGCCCCAACGACCCGATCGCCGTCGTCGGGTACCCGCAGGACGGGCCCTTCGACGTACAGCCCGGGCGGATCCGCTCCGAGCAGCGGCTGCGCTCCCCGGACATCTACGGCGACGGCACCGTGATCCGCGAGGTCTACTCCCTGCGCGCCCTGGTCCGGCCCGGCAACTCCGGCGGCCCGGTGCTCACCCCGGCCGGCGAGGTCTCCGGCGTCGTCTTCGCGGCCTCCGTGACGGACCCGGAGACGGGCTACGCGCTGACCGCCGGCCAGGTGGCCGAGGCGGCCGCCGCCGGCCGGGCGAGCGACGCCGAGGTCAACACCGGCAACTGCGCGGCCTGAGCGTCGCACGTTCGGCCGGTGCCTGCGGGGCACCGCCGGCAGACCGTCGTCACAACCCGATTGGCCCCTCATCGGCGAAGAATGGGGCCAATCGGGTTGTGACGACGCGACGCCGGCCGGCCCGCGCATGGACCCCGCCCCGACGGCCCGCCGAGGTCCGGCATGCTGGCCCCATGACCGACGCTCCCGACCTCGTCCGCTACTCCTTCGCCGACGGCGCCGCCCGGATCACCCTGACCGGCGGCGACCGCGGCAACCCCGTCGAGCCGGACCAGATCGACCAGCTCTTCGCGGCGGTCCGCCGGGCCGGCCGCGACGGCGCGCGGGTGATCGTGCTCGACGCCGAGGGCCGGTTCTTCTCCGTCGGCGGCGACCTGGGCGCGTTCCACGGCGCGGAGGACACGGCTGCGTTCATCGACGACCTGGCCGACGGCCTGCACCGCGTGGTCAGCGAGCTGATCCGCTCCGACGCGATCGTGGTCAGCGTGGTGCACGGCACCGCGGCGGGCGCCGGCTTCCCGCTGGCCGCGACGGCCGACGTCGTGCTGGCCGCGGACACCGCGAAGTTCAGCCTCGCCTACACCAAGGTCGGGCTCTCGCCCGACGGCGGCAGCTCGCTGCTGGTGCACACCCTCGGCCTGCACCGGGTGCTGCGACTCGCCCTGCTCGGCGACCTGCTCACCGCGCAGGAGGCGTACGACGCAGGGCTGGTCGCCCGCGTCGTACCGGCCGCCGAGCTGGCCGACGCCGCCGAGGCGGTCGTCGCCCAGCTGCTGGCCGGTTCCGGAGCGGCCCAGGCGGCCGCCAAGCGGCTGCTGCGCGAGCAGGCGGTCGCGGCGCCCGAGGTCGCGCTGCGCCGCGAGCTGCTCTCGATCCGCGAGCTGGCGGTGGGCGCGGACGGCCGCGAGGGGATCGCGGCGTTCCTCGGGAAGCGGTCGGCGGCGTTCAACGCCTGAGCGCCGCGGGTGGTGGTTTCGAGGCTCGCTCCGCTCGCACCTCAACCACCGGCAGGGCTGGCTCCGCTCGCACCTCAACCACCGGCAGGGCTGGCTCCGCTCGCACCTCAACCACCGGCAGGGCTCGCTCCGCTCGCACCTCAACCACCGGCAGGGCTCGCTCCGCTCGCACCTCAACCACCGGCAGGGCTCACTCAGGGGCCGGCGCGGTTGTCTCCGGCGGCTCCTCGCCGTCCACGACCGCGAGCGCCCGGTCCAGCCCGATCCGGGCGTAGGTCGGGTGCTCGGCGATGCCGCCGGGGCCGCCCAGGTCGACCATGCCGACCTGCACCACGTTCGCGCCGATCCGGTACATGGCGATCGCCTGGCTGATCTCGGTCCGATGCCGCTCGGTGACCACGGTGCCGGTCATCCGGAGGGTCGCCTGGTCGTCGACCCCGTCCACGCCGTCGACCGGCGCGTCGTCGTACGTGACCGTCAGGTCGTAGACCGCTCCGTCGCCGTCGGTTCCGGTCACCGTGCTGCAGGCGCCGAGCACCTCCTGGACGCGGTCGAAGGTCGCGGCGACGTCGTCGGCGTCCGGGTAGGCCGTGACCTGGCTGGAGACGATCGGTACGCCGGGGCCATAGGTGTAGTCGTAGCCGGCCTTGTCGGTCTCCTCGAGCTCGTCGGTGATCGCGGAGACCTCGCCCACGCAGCCGGGGCCGGGGTCGTCCTCGTGGTCGCTGGGGGTCTGCCGCCAGCCGTCGCCGAGGTTCTCCGGCGCGATCAGTGCGGTGGCGATCTGGTCGGCGGTCAGCGCGGCCACGGGAGTGGGGGCGCCGTCGCTCTCCGGGGCGTCGTCGCCGCAGGCCGTCGCCAGCCCGGCGACCAGGGCGAGTCCGGCCAGCCCGGCCAGGCCGGCGGCGGCCCGGGCGGGCGGGGTGGCGGACATCGGCGGCTCCTCTCGGGCGACTGCGGCAACGCTACGGGGCCCGTGGTGCCGGGGTGACCAATGCCACAGCGTCGCGGTGCCCAACGATTGGGGTGTCCGCGCGCGTGCGCGCGACGATGCCGCGGTGCACCGACTGGCCTGGCTCGACGTCGCCAAGGGCGCGTGCATCCTCCTCGTGGTGCTGCACCACGTCACGGGCAAGCTCCTGCCGCTGGTGGTGCCGCCCGCGCTGCACCCGGTCGCGGAGGCCTGGTCGGAGGTCAGCCTGGCGCTGAAGCCGGTGCGGATGCCGGTCTTCTTCGTGGTCAGCGGCTTCCTGGCCGCCGGCGCGGTGGCCCGACCGTGGTCGGCCTCGCTGCGCCGGATCGCCAGCCCGTACTACCTCTACCTGGTCTGGCTCGGCGCCTACGCGGTCTTCTACCGGTTCGAGACCCGGACCCCGGCGAACCGGGTCGACGACCTGCCCGACCTCATCGGCGACCTGCTGTGGGCCGAGACGAGCATGTGGTTCCTGTTCGCGCTGGCGGCGTACTTCGTGCTGGCCAAGGCGCTGCGCGGGCTCGACCCGCGGCTCGTGGTCGGCGTCGCCGCGGCCGTCGCGCTGGCCACCGGCTGGTCGGGGATCGAGGCCAACAACAAGGTCTCGGTGCTCGCGCACTTCTGCTTCTTCGCGCTCGGCGCCTACTTCCCGGCGCTGCTGCGGCGCAGCGCCGCGCTCTCCGGGCGCGCGCTGGGCGGGCTCGCCGCGGCGTACGCGGCCGGCTTCTGGGCGCTCCAGCAGAGCCCCCTGCCGTGGAGCGTCACGCTGGTGGCCTGCAGCGTCGTCGGGATCCCGCTGGGGCTCGGCCTGGCCTCGCGCGTCGCGCGCGTCGCGGGGGTCGGCGCCGGCCTGGGCTGGCTCGGCCAGCGCACCCTGCGGATCTACGCCCTCCACTTCGCCGTGATCGGCGTGCTCGCCGCGCTGCCGCTGCGGCTGGCCAGCACCGGCGCCGACGGCGCACTCCTCGTCGCGGCCGCGCCGATCGTCCTCACGGCCGCGGTGGTCGGCGCCTGCCTGGCGCTGCACGACCTCGCGGTGCGGTACGGCGGCGCGGTGCTGTTCCGGCTGCCGCGCCCCGCCGAGCGGGCGCTCGCCCGCCTGGAGCGGGCCGCTCAGGCGCGGTGGGGGACCGGGCAGCCGGCGGCCCCGTCTGTCCCCGGTGCCGCCTTGGCGCCGGTCGGCGCGAACGTGCCGAGGTCGGCCAGCGCGTAGCCGCCCGGGTAGCTCTTGATCCGCGGCAGGTCGGCCGTGTAGGTCGGCTTCCGGTTGGACGGGGTGTGCCGGAGCAGGCGCGCCCGCAGCCGCATCGCGCCCCGGCTGAGCCGGGTGATCGTGGGGTGCGGGGCGTCGTACCGGAAGGCCTCGAGGAGCGGGTCGTCCATGAGCGCCCGGCTGAACACCTCGACGGGCTTGCGCACGCCCCTCGGGTAGAAGGTCGTCATCAGGTCCAGCGTCGCGTCGGCGACCTTGCGCCCGCCCTCGTCGTAGGCGAAGTGCTCGGCCTCGTAGCCGTCCAGCAGGGCCTCGAACCCCTCGTAGGTCTCGGGGACGTCCGTGATGCCCATGTGCCGGCCGAGCGTCCTGTAGTAGTTCACGCTCGCCCGCAGCTCCGTGGGGGTGAGCGTGCGCCAGCCGTAGTCGTCCAGCCAGCGCTTGGGTACCACGACGAACGTCGACAGCACGTAGCGCATGTCGTCGTTGCTGATGTCGTACATCTTGTGCATCTGGTTGACCCGGCGCAGGGCGGTCCTGCCCTCCTCGGAGTCGAAGCCGTGCACGAACGGCGCCTCGAGCAGCAGCGAGGTGTCGTCGTACCGCTTCTGGCAGGCCTGCTCGAACTGCTGGGTCTCGTGCAGCAGCCGGCCGATGCTGGGCACCGCGTAGGTGCGGAACAGCGCGAAGGAGAGCGCCTGGGTGATGTCCCAGGTGAACTCGTAGAGCGCGAGGTTCTGGTAGATCTCGACGAAGTCGGTCTCCGGGTCCAGTGCCTCGTTGCGGTCCCGCCACAGGGTCTTGCGCAGGGTCGTCGCCATGGCGCCGAGCGTATCCCCGATCGGGCCCGACTAGAACGGGTTACAGTCGGCCGGTGCTCGCTCCCCCTGATGCGCCGGGCGCCGTGCCGGACGTGTTCGCGCCCTACGACCTCGGGCCGGTGCGGCTGCGCAACCGGACGGTGAAGGCGGCGACCTTCGAGGGCCGTACGCCGGAGGGCCAGGTCACCGACGAGCTGATCGCCTACCACCTGGCTCCCGCGCGCGGCGGCGTCGGGCTGACCACCGTCGCCTACCTGGCCGTGGCGCCCGAGGGTCGCACCCACCGCGAGCAGGTCGTGGTCGGGCCCTCGACCGCGGCCGGGCTGGCGCGGCTCGCCGACGCCGTGCACGGGGCCGGTGCCGCGATCGCCGGCCAGGTCGGGCACGCGGGTCCGGTCGCCAACGGCCGCTCCAACGGGATACCGGCGCTGGCCGCCAGTCCGATGCCGAGCCCCCTGTCGATGCAGATGGTCCGCGCCGCGTCGGAGAAGGACCTGACCCGGATCACCCGGGCCTACGTGGCGGCGGCGCGGACGCTGGTGGACGCCGGCTTCGACGTGCTCGAGCTGCACATGGCGCACAGCTACCTGATCTCCTCCTTCCTGGCGCCCGGCCTGAACCGGCGCCGCGACCGCTGGGGCGGCCCGCTGGAGCGCCGCGCGCGGCTCGCCCGGCAGGTGGCCCGGGTGGTCCGCGAGGAGGTCGGCTCCTCGGTCGCGGTGACGGCCAAGGTGTCGGTCGGCGACGGCTTCGCCGGCGGGGTGACGACGGACATCGGGGTCGACCTGGCGCTGCTGCTGGAGGCGGACGGCCACCTGGACGGGCTCCAGCTCTCGGGCGGCTCGTCGCTGATGAACCCGATGTACCTGTTCCGCGGCGACGTCCCGGCCGCCGAGTTCGCGGCGTCGATGCCGCCGCTGGTGCGCTGGGGGATGCGGACGCCGATGGGTCGCTCCTTCCTCAAGTCCTACCCGTTCGAGGAGGCGTACTTCCGCGAGAAGGCGCTGCGCTTCCGCTCCGCGGTCTCGATGCCCCTGATGCTGCTCGGCGGGATCTCCTCGCTGGCGGCGATGCGCCGGGCGATGGCCGACGGGTTCGAGCTGGTCGCGATGGGGCGCGCGCTCCTGCGCGAGCCCGACCTGGTCGACCGGCTGGCGTCGGGGGAGGCGGACGCCGGGGTCTGCATCCACTGCAACCGGTGCATGCCGACCATCTACTCCGGCACCCGGTGCACCGAGTGGGGTCCGGGGGAGGGCGTTCCGCTCGCCCCCGCCGGTGGTTGAGGTGCGAGCCGCTGGTTGAGGTGCGAGGCGCCCCGGCGCCGAGCCTCGAAACCAAGGCGCCCTCGACGGTGGTGGTTTCGAGGCTCGCTTCGCTCGCACCTCAACCACCGATGGTGTTCGTCGTCACATGAACCCCTACCCAGGAACTAGAACCTGTTCTACGGTGCGGTCATGTCCCAGGTGATCCCCGAGAAGCCCCTCCGTGTCGTCGTCTGGTCCACCGGCACCATCGGCCGGCACGCCATCGCCGGCGTCGACGCCCACCCCGATCTCGAGCTCGTCGGGGTGTGGACCTCCACCCCCGCCAAGGCGGGCAGGGACGCCGGCGAGCTCGCCGGGCTCGGCCGCGAGCTGGGCGTCAAGGCCACCACCGACCGCGACGAGCTCGTCGCGCTGCGCCCCGACTGCATCGTGCACGGCGCGATGACCGACGACCGGATCTTCGAGGCGATCGAGGACCTCACCGGCTTCATCCGCGACGGCGTCAACGTGGTCTCGTCCGGCCCGGTGATCCTGGTCCACCCCGACCACGTGCTCCCGCCGGAGATGATCGCCGACCTCGACGCGGCCGGCGTGCAGGGCGGCGCCAGCCTGCACGTCAACGGCATCGACCCCGGCTTCGCCAACGACGTGCTGCCGCTGGTGATGACCTCGCTCTCCCAGCGCATCGACCACGTGAAGGTCAGCGAGGTCGCGGACTACTCCACCTACTACCAGCCGGTGGTGATGAAGGAGCTGTTCGGCTTCGGGCAGCCGATGGACTTCGAGGCGGTGCTCTGGCAGCCCGGGCTGCTCTCCACCGCCTGGGGCCCGGTGGTCCGGGTGATCGCCGCCGGCCTCGGGGTCACCCTCGACGAGCCGCTCACCGAGGAGATCGAGCGCCGCCCGGCCACCCGGGCCGTCGAGACCCTCTCCGTCGACATCGCCGAGGGGACGATGGGCTCGGTCCGGTTCCGGGTGATCGGCAAGGTCGACGGCGTCCCGCGGATCACGCTGGAGCACGTCACCCGCACCGACGCCGCCAGCGACGACGACTGGCCGCGCCCCGCCGAGGGCGACGGCTGCTACCGGATCGAGATCACCGGAGAGCCGATGATGAAGGTCGAGTTCAGCCACCACGGCGAGCACGGCGACCACAACGTCTCCGGGATGATCGTCACCGCGCAGCGGCTGATCAACGCCGTCCCCGCCGTCGTCGCCGCCGAGCCCGGGCTGGTCTCGCCGATCGACCTGCCGCTGGTCACCGGCCGCGGGCTGGTGGCCGGCACCGGAACCGCATGAGCATCCTCGACCGGTTCCGGCTCACCGACCACGCCGCGGTCGTCACCGGCGCCGGCCGCGGCATCGGCGCCGCCACCGCGGTGGCCCTGGCCGAGGCCGGCGCGGACGTGCTGGTCTCCGCCCGCACCGCCGGGCAGCTCGAGGAGGTCGCGGAGCGGATCCGCGGCGCGGGGCGCCGGGCGGTCGTCGTACCGGCGGACCTGGCGGACACCGACGCGGTCGCGGGCCTGGCGCAGCGGGCGTACGACGCGTTCGGCCGCCTCGACGTCGTCGTCAACAACGTGGGCGGGACGATCCCCAACGCCTTCCTCGACACCGACGTCGCGTACCTGGAGGAGGCGTTCCACTTCAACGTCGCCACGGCGCACGCGCTGAGCCGGGCCGCCGTACCGCTGATGCTGGCCTCGCTCGGCGAGGGTCGTCAGAAGTCGATCACCAGCATCTCCTCGATGATGGGGCGCACCGCGGACCGGGGCTACCTGGCCTACGGCACCGCCAAGGCGGCGCTCGCGCACTGGTCGCGGCTGGCCGCCGCGGACCTCGCCCCGAGCGTGCGGGTGAACGGCGTGTACGTCGGCTCCGTGATGACCTCGGCGCTCGAGTTCGTGGCCGGGAACCCGGAGACCAGGGCCGAGATGGAGGCCAAGACCCCGCTCGGCAGGATCGGTGAGGCCGAGGACATCGCGGCCGCCGTCGTCTACCTCTCCTCGGCCGCCGGGAAGTACCTCACCGGCAAGCTCCTGGAGGTCGACGGTGGGATCCAGCACCCGAACCTCGACCTTCGTTTGCCAGACTTGCAGCCGTGACAGCCACGCACAGCGGAGTCAGCACCGGCAAGGCGATCTCGCCCGACAGCGGCCTGCACTGGGCCGAGGAGGGGGTGTGGCGGGTCGCCGACGGCCTCTGGCGGATCCCGCTGCCACTGCCGATGGACGGGCTGAAGGCGATCAACGTCTACGTCCTCGAGACCGACGACGGGCTCACCCTCGTCGACGGCGGCTGGGCGATCCCGGTCGCCCGCGAGCTGCTCGACAAGTGCCTGCGCGACATCGGCTCCGGCTTCGGGGACATCAAGCGGTTCCTGGTCACCCACGTGCACCGCGACCACTACACGCTGGCCCGGGTCCTGGGGACCGAGACCGGCGCCGAGGTGGCGCTCGGCATCGACGAGAAGCCGGCGCTCGAGCTGCTGGACCGTGCCGGCCGCGGCGAGATCGAGGGGAGCCCGTTCGTCGAGGTGCTCCGCACGGCCGGCGCCGCGGAGATCGCCGAGCAGTGGGCCGCCGGAGGTCCCGGCGAGCTGCCGGACCCGGTCAACTGGGGCTTCCCCGACGTCTGGATCGAGGGCGACCGCACGTTCGAGGTGGGCGCGCGCACCATCGACGCGGTGCACACCCCCGGCCACACGCCGGGCCACTACGTGTACGCCGACAAGGCCGACGGCGTCCTCTTCGCCGGGGACCACGTGCTGCCGACCATCACGCCGTCGATCGGGTTCACCGTCCCGGCCACCGAGGGGCCGCTGGGCGACTTCATGGCGTCCCTGACCAAGGTCCGCTCGCTGCCCGACCTGCGCATCCTGCCGGCCCACGGCCCGGTCGCGCCGTCCTCGCATGCCCGGGTCGACGAGCTGCTCGCCCACCACGAGGAGCGGCTCGAGGCGTCGCTGGCCTCCCTGCACGCCCGCGGCGCGGTCACCGCGCACACGGTCGCCGGCGACCTGGGCTGGACCCGCCACGAGCACCACTACGACACCCTCGACCCGTTCAGCCGGGGGATGGCCGCGATGGAGACGAAGGCCCACCTGGACCTCCTCGTCGCCCGCGGCCAGGCCACCCGCGAGGACCACCCCGACGGGGTCCTCTTCACCCCCACCCCGTTCACCCCCACCCCGCGAACCGGGGCTTAGGGCAGGCCGAACCGGGGCTTGGGGCAGGCCGAACCGGGGCTTGGGGCAGGCCGAGCCGGGGCTTGGGGCAGGCCGAACCGGCACTTGGGCCATGCCGAACCGGGGCTGGCGCTGCGCCGAACCGGCACTTGCGCCGCGCCGAACCGGGGCTTGCGCCGCGCCGAAGCGACCCAACTACCGTCTCGCGCTGCCCCGAGCCCTGGCTCGGCCTGCCCGGAGCCCCGTCTCGCGCTGCCCGGAGCCCCGTCTCGCGCTGCCCGGAGCCCCGGCTCGGCGTGCCCCGAGCCCCGGCTCGCGCTGCGGTGGACCCGGGGCGGGGCGCCATCGGGTGCGGACTAGGCTGGACGCCGCAAAGACAGGGGAGCACGACCCAAGCGTGCTGAGAGTGCGGACAGAGCCGCAGACCCTCCGAACCTGATCCGGTTAGCACCGGCGAAGGGAGTCCACCTCCGTGGTCATCCACCTTTTCAGTCCTGCCCGCCTCGTTCCGGTCCTTCGCGGCCCCGCAGGTCCTGCGGATCCTGCACCCGCGGGTCCCGTCCGCCCCGCCCGGGCGCGGCTGGCCACCGGCGCCGCCCTGACCGCCCTGGCGGTGGTTGCGGCCGGTTGCTCGGCGACCTCCGGCGACGATCCGGCCACCGCCGACGCCGACGGCTCCGACGTCGGCGGGGACGTCGTGCTGGTCACCCACGACAGCTTCAGCCTGCCCAAGAAGCTGGTCCGGGCCTTCGAGCAGGAGACCGGCTACACCCTCGTGCACACGCCGGCCGGCGACGGCGGGGAGCTGACCAGCAAGCTCGAGCTGACCCAGGGCGAGCCGCTGGGCGACGTCGCGTTCGGCGTCGACAACACCTTCGCCGCCTCGGCACTGGACGCCGGTGTCTTCGCGCCGTACGAGGCCCCGCTGCCCGACGGCGTCGAGGACTTCCGCCTGCCCGGCGACGACGACCACGCGCTCACCCCGGTCGACACCGGCAACGTCTGCGTCAACGTGGACACGGCCTGGTTCGCCGACCACGACCTCGCCCCGCCGGCCTCGCTCGACGACCTGACCGACCCGGCGTACGAGGGCCTGTTCGTGACCCCGGGCGCCACGACCAGCACCCCGGGCATGGCGTTCCTGCTGGCCACGATCGGCGAGTACGGCGACGGCTGGACCGACTACTGGGGCGACCTGCTCGCCAACGACGCCCAGGTCGTCAAGGGCTGGGAGGACGCCTACTTCGTCGACTTCACCTACTCCGGCGGCGACCGGCCGATCGTGCTCTCCTACGACACCTCGCCGGCCTACACCGTGAAGGACGGCGAGTCCTCCACGAAGGCCCTGCTCGACACCTGCTTCCGCCAGGTCGAGTACGCCGGCGTGCTGGACGGCGCCGAGAACCCGGCCGGCGCCGAGGCGCTGGTCGACTGGCTGGTCAGCCCCGAGGTGCAGGCGGCGCTGCCCACGAGCATGTACGTCTTCCCGGTCGACCCGGCCGCGCCGCTGCCGAAGCAGTGGGCGCGCTTCGCCGAGCAGCCCGCGGAGACGCTGGAGGTCTCCCCGGAGGAGATCGCCGACAACCGCCGGGACTGGCTGACGACGTGGACCGAGCTCACCAGCCGCTGACCGCGGCGAGGACGACACCGAGGCCGGCGCCGATGCCGGCCGGCCGGCCCGGGGGTCCCTGGGTCGGCCGGCTGGGGCTGGCCGGGCTGGCGCTGGTGCCGACCGCGGTGCTCGCGGTCTTCTTCGTGCTGCCCGTGGCCGGCATGGTGCAGCGCGGCTTCTGGCCCGACGGCACCTTCGACCCCGGCGCGGTGCTGGAGGTGCTCGGCTGGCCGCGCACCGGCCGGGTGGTGTGGTTCACCGTCTGGACCTCGCTCTCCGCGACGGCGGTCGCGCTCGTGGGCGGCCTGCCGGCGGCGTACGTGCTCTACCGGCTGCGGTTCCCCGGCCGCGGCGTCGTCCGCGCGGCGCTGCTGGTGCCGTTCGTGCTGCCCACGGTCGTGGTCGGCATCGCGATCCGCCAGCTGCTCCGCCCGTCGGGGCCGCTGGGCTTCCTCGACCTCGACGGCACCGCGGTCGCGATCGTCGCCGGCCTCGCCTTCTTCAACGTCGCGGTGGTGATCCGGACGGTCGGCAGCGCCTGGGAGTCCCTCGACCGGCGCCCGGCCGAGGCGGCCGCGGCGCTGGGTGCGACGCCGTGGCGGGTCTGGTGGACGGTGACGGTGCCGGCGCTGCGCCCCGCGGTGGTCTCCGCGGCCTCGGTCGTCTTCCTGTTCTGCGCCACCGGCTTCGGCGTGGTGCTCACCCTCGGCGGGGTCCGCTACTCGTCGGTGGAGACCGAGATCTACCTGCTGACCACCGGCGCGATCACGGGCTCCCCGGAGCTGAGCGCGGCCGCGGCCCTGAGCCTGGTCCAGCTGGTCACCGTGATCGTGCTGCTCGCGCTGGCCGGGCGGCTGCGGCGCACCGCCGACCCGACGGTACGGCGGGTGCCGGCCGTGCCGGCGCGGCCGCGAGCCCGGGACCTGCCGTTGCTGGCGGCCACCGCCGTCGTGCTCGCCGCGATCGCGGCGCCGATCGTCACGCTGGTGGTCTCCTCGTTCCGGGGCCAGGGGGCCGACGCGGGCTGGACGCTGGCGGGCTACCGCGGGCTGGCCGGGACGGGCACCGACGCGGGCGGGGCGTTCGCCCAGGGCCTGCTCCGGGTGCCGGTCACCGAGGCGCTGGCGAACTCGCTGCGGATCGCGGTCGACGCCACCTGGATGGCGGTGCTGCTCGGCCTGCTGGTCGCGGTCGTGGTTACCCGGCGTACCCGCTCGCGAGCGGGCCGGCGGCTGCGCGGGCTCTTCGACGGACTCTTCATGCTCCCGCTCGGGGTCTCGGCGGTGACGCTGGGCTTCGGCTTCCTGATCACCCTGGACTCCCCGCCGCTGGACCTGAGGTCGAGCCCGCTCCTGGTACCGGTGGCGCAGGCGCTGGTGGCGCTGCCGTTGGTGGTGCGGGTCCTGGTGCCGGTCCTCAACGGGATCGACGACCGCCAGCGCCAGGCGGCTGCGACCCTCGGCGCGGGCGCCGTGCGGACGGCGCTGACCGCGGAGGCGCCGGTGCTGTGGCGGCCGCTGCTCGCGGCCGCGGGGTTCGCCTTCGCGGTCTCGCTGGGCGAGTTCGGCGCGACGTCGTTCCTGGTGCGGCCGGACACCCCGACGCTGCCGGTGGTCATCTTCCGCCTGATCGGCACGCCGGACCCGGCCAACTACGGGGTCGCGATGGCCGCCTCGGTGGTGCTGGCCACGGTGACCGCCGGGGTGATCCTGGTGGTGGAGCGGCTGCGGGTGCCGGGGGTGGGGGCGCTGTGACGGTCACCGAGGGACACGCAGGGACAGATAGGGACACGGGGAGCGAGGTGGGCACGCCGGTGCTGGAGGTCAGTGGGGCGCGGGTCGACCTCGACGGCCACCCGGCCGTCGACGGCGTCGACCTGGCGCTGGAGCCGGGGCACGTGCTCGCCGTGCTGGGCCCGTCGGGCTGCGGCAAGTCGACGCTGCTGCGGGCGGTCGCGGGCGTGCAGCCGCTCACCGGCGGCCGCGTCTCGTGGGAGGGCCGCGACCTGGCCCGGGTGCCGACGCACCGCCGCGGCTTCGCGCTCATGTTCCAGGACGGCCAGCTCTTCGACCACCTCACGGTCGCCCGGAACGTCGACTACGCGCTGCGCCAGCGCCGGAACCGGCTGCCGCGCGGGCCGCGCCGGGAGCGGGTCGCCGAGCTGCTCGCGCTCGTCGGCCTGGAGGG
The DNA here is from genome assembly GCF_040191335.1 of Nocardioides sp. YIM 152588. NCBI lineage: Bacteria > Bacillati > Actinomycetota > Actinomycetes > Propionibacteriales > Nocardioidaceae > Nocardioides > Nocardioides sp. YIM 152588. The sequence continues at coordinate 36,698 of NZ_JBEGDJ010000028.1, forward strand.
GTACGACGACCGGTTGCCGCGCACGCTCTCGGGCGGCGAGCGGCAGCGGGTCGCCCTGGCCCGGTCGCTGGCCGCGCGGCCGCGGCTGCTCCTGCTGGACGAGCCGCTCAGCGCCCTCGACGCCTCGCTCCGCGCCCGGCTGGCGGGCGACCTGCGGCGGATCCTGACCGCGGCCGGCACCACGGCGCTGCTGGTCACCCACGACCAGGAGGAGGCGTTCGGGATCGCGGACCGGCTGGCGGTGATGCGGGACGGCCGGATCGTGCAGGAGGGCAGCACCCGCCAGGTGTGGTCCGCGCCCGCCGACGAGGAGACGGCCCGGTTCCTCGGATTCACGCGCGTGCTGACGGGGTCGGCCGCGGCGCTGCTGACCGGGGGCGGGGCGGCGCGCGTCGCCGTACGGCCCTCGGCGCTGCGGGCGGGCGTCGACGGCGAGCTCGCGGGGTCCGTGCGGGGCGTGGTCGGGACCCCGGACGGGGCGCGGCTGGTGGTCGATGTCGAGGGCGTCGGCGAGCTCGACGCGACGGGCCCGGCGGGTTGGTCGCCGGCGCCCGGAGACGAGATCCGGCTCCGCATCGAGGCGGCCGGCGTCGCCCGGCTCCCTGAGACCTGAGCCACTGCCGGACGGAGGTCTGGTGGGTAACGGGGCTGAGACGCTGGGGCAACACCCTAGAATCCGTCGGGTGTACCGCCGCGCCTATACGCTCCTCATCGGCACGGCCGCGACCATCTTCGTCTGCGCCTACGTCGTCGCGCTCCGCTACGACCGTCCGCTGGTCGAGCCGGAGGGCAAGCTCCTCGGCCCGTCGCTGAGCTGGCTGCTGGAGCTGGTCGGCGTGACGCCGACGAACCAGACGGTCCTGGCGATCGTCCTGCTGATCGACATGCTCTTCCGGGCGGTGACGATCCTGATCGCCGCGCTGGCCGTCGATCTCGTGGTCCGCTCGCTGGTGCTGCGGGTGGTCGGCTCGGTGCGCGCCCAGCGTGCGGGGGACGACGCGGACGCGGAGGGGCCGGAGCCGTTGCGCGAGCTGGTGCGCGAGCGCTGGAGCACGCACTGGACGCGCGAGCGGATGACGCTGGTCGTCCTCGGCACGGTCTGCTTCTACATCACCTACGTCTGCTACCGGAACCTGAAGTCGAACCTGCCGTTCGTGCGCCCGGATCCCGATCGAGCGGTGGGCGAGGTGAAGGCGCTGCTCTTCGACCGTGAGCTGCACGTGATGGACCGGGTGCTCTTCTTCGGGCACGACCCGTCCGATGTGCTGCACGCCGTCTTCGGCACCAACTACAGCGCGCACGTGCTCTCGCAGGTCTACGTGACCTTCCTGCCGCTGGTGATCCTGATGGTGATCTTCTGGCTGGTCTGGTCGCGCAACGTCTCCTACGGGTACTGGTTCGTGACCTCCCAGGCGCTGGCCTGGACACTGGGCACGCTCTCCTACTACCTGCTGCCGACGCTGGGCCCGGGCATCCAGTACCCGTCGGAGTACACCGACCTGGCGAGTACCGCCACGACGGACCTGATGGAGTCCATCACCAACGGCCGCAGCGCGGTGCTCTACGACCCGACGGTGACCGACTCGCTGAACTCGGTGGCGGGCTTCGCCAGCCTGCACTGCGGGATCACCCTGCTGTGGGCGCTGATGGTGCAGTACACGATCCGCAGCCGCTGGCTGCAGATCGTCTTCTGGGTCAACTTCGGCCTGACGGTCATCGCCACCATCTACTTCGGCTGGCACTACGTGGCCGACGACATCGCCGGCATCGCGATCGCGATCGTCTCCTTCTACCTGGGCGGCGTCGCTAGCGGGCAGAAGTTCGATCGCGGCATGCACGCCCACCCGACGACGACCACGTCGAAGGTCCCCATCAACGTCGATTGAGCCGGGTCCGTACGACGCCCCGGTGCGCACGTCCCGCGCGCCCTCGCCGCGCCCGCCCCGCGCCCTCGCCGCGCCCGCTCCGCCCTGCCGGCGGGGCGGGCTTCGTCGTTCGACCGAGAATTACAACGGTGTAGTTAGTCAAGCCGACACGCCGACGATTCAGAGATTTCTGGGGCAAAAGGTTCCTTCTGTGACGAAAGTTGATTAGCGTTCCGCGAGTTGTCTCGCGTGAATCACCGGATCCACCGGGACGACGCCCGACGTCCGCGACGAACAGGAGCCCCGGTGCGCCGCCCCGATCGCACTCGCCCGCTCGCCCGCCGAGCGCGGCTGGCGCGCCTGTGCGCGCCCCTGCTCGTGTGCGCCCTCGCGGCCTCGCTGGTGGCGCCGGCCCAGGCCGACCCCGACGAGGGGCCCAGCCGCCAGGACGTCCGCGACGCGCGGGCGGCCGAGGCCGGCGCCGCGGACCAGGTCACCCGCATCCAGGACGCGCTGGCGGCGGCGTACGCCGAGCTCGACGCCGCGGCCGAGGCCGCCGGACGGGCGGCGGAGGCCTACAACGGCGCTCGCTGGCGCGCGCAGAAGGCGCGGGCCGAGCTGCGCACCGCGGAGGCCAAGTCGCGGCGCGCGGCCGCCACCCTGGAGGCGCAGCGCGAGACCTACCGCCGGACCCTGATCTCAACGGTCGGCACCGACCTCGACCTCAGCGCCTTCACCGCCCTCGTCGAGGCCGACGGCGTCGCGTCGCTGCTGGCCGACTCCAGCGCGGTCGACCGCGTCCAGGCGGCGCTGCAGGTCCAGCGCGAGGCCTACCTGGTGGCGTCCGACGAGGCCGAGGAGGCCGAGCAGGCGGCGGACCGGGCCGCAGCCCGGGCCACCGACGCCGCGTCGGAGGCACTCGCCGCCCGGGACGCCGCGCTCGCCGCCGAGGCGGACGCCGCGGACACCGCGCGGGCCGTCGAGGTCACCCGTACTCGCCTGGTACGACGCCTCGCCAGCCTGCAGGGCGTCACCGCCGCGCTGGTCCAGGAGCGCCGGGACCGGGCCGCCGAGGCGGCCCGGGAGCAGGCACGGGCCGAGCGGGAGGCGCAGGCGGCGGAGCGGCAGCCAGCACAGGCCGACCCGCAGCCGGTCGCCCAGGACCCCGGGCAGCAGCCCGACCCCCAGCCGGTCGCCCAGGACCCGCAGCCCGACCCGCAGCCCGACCCGCAGCCCGTCGCGGAGGACCCGGAGCCGGCCACGCCGACGCCGGCCGACCCGCCCGCGCCGTCCGGCGGCGCCTCCGCCGCGATCGCCTTCGCCCGGGCGCAGATCGGCGAGCCCTACCGGTGGGGCGCGGCCGGGCCGGACGCGTGGGACTGCTCGGGCCTGACCGCGGGCGCCTGGCGGGCCGGCGGGAAGTACCTGCCGCACTACTCGGTCGCCCAGTACGAGGCCTCCACCCCGATCCCGGCCGCCGCGCTGCGCCCCGGCGACCTGGTCTTCTGGGGCTCCGGCGGCTCGCCCTCCTCGATCTACCACGTGGCGCTCTACGCGGGCTCGGGGGTGATCATCCACGCGCCCCGCACCGGCCGCCCGGTCACCGAGGAGTCCATGTACTACTGGCGCACCCCGGACTTCTACGCCCGCCCCTGACCGCCCTCGGTGCCGGGGCGGCCCCGCGTCACATGGATTCTGGTCGGTTCCGGCCGTCGGACCCGACGAAAATCCATGTGACGCGGCCGGACGGGAGGTTCGGCCTTGCCCCGCCCGGGCAGGATGCGCGCATGACCGACACCGACACCCCCGGCCTCGACGTCGCCGCGCTGGCCGCGGTGCTCGACGGGGAGCACGCCGAGGTCCGCCGCCGGGTGCGCGAGTCGCTGGCGCCGTACGCCTCCGTGCTGGAGGACGCCGAGGAGCTGCCGCGCGCGGAGTTCCGCGAACGGGTGCGCGACGTGGTGCTGGAGATCGCCGGCACCGGGCTGTCCGGGCTCGGCTTCCCGGCCGAGTACGGCGGCGCGGACGACATCGGCGCCTCGATCGCCTCGTTCGAGACTCTCGCGTTCGGGGACCTGTCGGTGATGACCAAGGTCGGCGTCCAGTTCGGGCTCTTCGGCGGGGCGATCCTGCAGCTCGGCACCCGGCGCCACCACGAGGCCCACCTGGCCGACGTCGTCGCGGGCCGGCTGCTCGGCTGCTTCGCGATGACCGAGACCGGCCACGGCAGCGACGTCCAGGCGCTCGGCACGACCGCCACCTACGACCCGGCCGCGGCCGAGTTCGTGGTCACCACGCCGACGCCGGCGGCGACGAAGGACTACATCGGCAATGCCGCCGCCCACGGCCGGATGGCGGTGGTCTTCGCCCAGCTCGAGGTCGCCGGCGAGCGGCACGGGGTGCACGCGCTGCTGGTCCCGATCCGCGACGACGCCGGCGCGGTACTGCCCGGCGTGACGATCACCGACGACGGCCCCAAGATGGGCCTCAACGGCGTCGACAACGGCCGGATCTCCTTCGACGGCGTCCGGGTGCCGCGCACGGCGCTGCTCAACCGGTTCGCCGACGTCGACGCCGACGGCGTCTACCGCAGCGAGATCGAGAACCCCGGCCGGCGCTTCTTCACGATGCTCGGCACCCTGGTCCAGGGGCGGGTCAGCGTGGGCGGCGCGGCCACGTCGGCGTCGAAGGTCGCGCTCACGATCGCCGTCGAGTACGGGCTGCGGCGCCGCCAGTTCCAGGCCGGCGAGGGCGCCCCCGAGGAGCTGCTCCTCGACTACGGCATGCACCAGCGGCGGCTGTTCCCGCTGCTGGCGCGGACCTACGCCTTCCACTGCGCCCAGGAGGTGCTGGTCTCCCGGCTCGACGACGTCTTCTCCGGTACCGCGAGCGAGAAGGGGGACGACGAGGAGTCGCGCCGGCTGCTCGAGTCCCGGGCGGCCGGCACCAAGGCGCTCGCCACCTGGCACGCCACCCGCACCATCCAGGAGTGCCGCGAGGCCTGCGGCGGCGCCGGCTACCTGGCGGAGAACCGGTTCGCGGCGCTCAAGGCCGACACGGACGTGTTCACCACCTTCGAGGGCGACAACCACGTGCTGCTGCAGCTGGTCGCCAAGGGGCTGCTCACCGACTACGCCAGCGACTTCTCCGACCTCGACCAGCTCGGCACCGTCCGGTTCGTGGCGGGCCTGGCCGTGGAGACCGTGCTGGAGCGGACCCGGGTGCACCGGCTCCTGGAGCAGATCAGGGACGCGCTGCCGGGCGGCGACCCCGAGCCCGGCAAGGCGGACGACGCGGGACTGCTCGACCCCGTCTACCACCTGGCGCTCTACCGGTTCCGCGAGGAGCACCTGATCGGCGGCGTCGCGCGGCGGCTCAAGCGCGGCGTCGACGCCGGCCTGGAGCCCGGACAGGTCTTCTCCCGGGTCCAGGACCACGTCATCGCCGCGGCCCGCGCGCACGTCGAGCGGCTGGTGCTCGAGGCGTTCGTGGAGAAGGTCGAGGCGCAGCCGGAGGGTCCGGTCCGCGACGCACTCAACCTGCTCTGCGACCTGCACGCGCTGGCCGGCATCGAGGCGGACCGGGCCTGGTTCATCGAGCACGGCCGGCTGTCGGTCCAGCGCTCGAAGGCGATCACCCGCGAGGTCGCGGCCCTGTGCCGGCGTACCCGCCCGCTGGCCGGCGACCTCGTGGCCGCCTTCGGCGTACCGCGCCCGCTGCTGCGCGCCGAGGCCCTGATCGGCTGAAAAACGACCGCGAGTCGGCAGAGAGTTTCTGCCGACTCGCGGGTCAGTGACTCAGTGACCCGAGGTCTTGAAGCGCTCGAAGGAGGCCGCGATCTCGTCCTCGGCCTCGGTGCGGCCGACCCAGTCGGCGCCCTCGACGGACTTGCCCGGCTCGAGGTCCTTGTAGACCTCGAAGAAGTGCTGGATCTCCAGGCGGTCGAAGTTCGGCACGTGGTTGATGTCGCGCAGGTGCTCCATCCGCGGGTCGCCCGCAGGCACGCACAGGACCTTGTCGTCGCCGCCGGCCTCGTCGGTCATCCGGAACATGCCGATCGCGCGGCACTTGATCAGGCAGCCCGGGAAGGTCGGCTCCTGCAGCAGGACGAGAGCGTCCAGCGGGTCGCCGTCCTGGCCCAGGGTGTCCTCGATGTAGCCGTAGTCGGCCGGGTACATCGTCGAGGTGAAGAGGAACCGGTCCAGGCGCATCCGGCCGGTCTCGTGGTCGACCTCGTACTTGTTGCGGCTCCCCTTCGGGATCTCCACAAGGACATCGAATTCCAGCACGTGCTTCCTCCACACACTCAAGATCAGCGGGCACCCACCTGCGCGGGGCGCGGCCATTGTCGCGCACAATGGGCCAGACATCGCTATCGAGGCGGTCTTCTCAAGGGGTGGGCCAGTGTCACGTCGACGTGGGGAGCCCCGCCGGCGACCCCTGCGCACCCTTCTCGTGCTGCTCCTGGTCGCCGCCGTCGCGGGCGGTGGCGTGGCCGCCTGGCGCACCGGCTGGGCCGAGGACGCCTGGCACGAGTGGACCGCCGACGAGACCGCGGCGAGCACCGACCCGGCCGCCGTCGCCCCGCCGCCGGAGGTCGACCTGCCCGAGGTCGCGGTCCCGGCCGCGCTGGCCCCGCCGGCCGACGCCGCGGCGGAGCTGAGCCGCGCCGCGATCGCCGACGCCGTACGGCGCCCGCTCGCGAACCAGGATCTCGGTCGCCACGTGCTGGCCGCCGTCGGGCCGATGGACGGCACCGGCGTCGCCTACCGCAGCGGCGGCCGCAAGGACGTCGCGATCCCCGCCTCCACCACCAAGGTGGTGACCTCCGCCGCGGCCCTGCTGGCGCTCGGCGCCGACCACACCTTCACCACCCGCACCGTGCGCTCCGGCGGCGACGGCGGCAACGGCGGTGGCGTCCCCACCCTGACCCTCGTCGGCGGCGGCGACCCGTTCCTGACGGCCGCGCCGGTGCCCGCGACGACCGCCACGGTGTCGGCGACGGTCACCCCCGAGAAGGCCGACCTGGCCACCCTCGCGGCGCGCACCGCGCGGCGCCTCGACCGCGACGGCGTCGCCAGGGTCCGGCTCGCGTACGACGACACCCTCTTCTCCGGGCCGGCCGAGAACCCGACCTGGGAGCCGGACTACCTCCCCGACGGGATCGTCGCCCCGATCACCGCGCTCTGGGTCGACGAGGGCCGCGGACCCTCCGGCTACGGCCGGGTCGCCGACCCGTCCGCGCGTGCCGCCGAGGTCTTCGCCGCCGCCCTGCGCGAGCGGGGGATCAAGGTCGCCGGCACCCCCGCGGCGCAGGCCGCGCCGCGGGGCGCCCGCCGCGTCGCCGCCGTCTCCGGTGCCCCGCTGGCCCAGGTCGTGGCCCGGGTGCTCGAGGTCAGCGACAACGAGGCGGCCGAGGTGCTGCTGCGCCACGTCGGCCTCGCCGAGGGCGGCGAGGGCTCCTTCGACGGCGGCCGGGCCGGCGTCTCCGGCCTGCTGCGCGCCCACGACGTACCGCTCGCCGGCACGGTCCTGTACGACGGCAGCGGGCTCTCCCGGCAGAACCGGATGTCGCCGATGACGCTGCTCGGGGTGCTGCGGCTCGCCGGCCGCGACGACCAGCCGGACCTGTGGCCGGTGCTCTCGGGCCTGCCGGTGGCCGGCTACACCGGCTCGCTGACCGACCGCATGGACCGCGCCGACCCCGACGGGCTGGGCCGGGTCCGCGCCAAGACCGGCACGCTGACCGGGGTCACCTCGCTGGCCGGGATCGCGGTGGACCGCAACGGCGACCTGATGGTCTTCGCGCTGATGGCCGACCGGGTGCCGAAGGAGAAGGACCTGCTGGCGCGGGTGGCGATGGACAACGCCGCCGCCGCGCTCGGCGCCTGCCGCTGCGCCGCGTGAGTCGCGCGCGGGTCGCGATCAACCGGCCCGGCTGGGTGGCACACCCTAGGCTTCACCCATGAGCGTGCCCGCCACCGTCTCCGCCAGCGTGCCCGCGATGATCGACTGGAAGGTCGCCGTCGCGCTCGGCACCCGGCTGGCCGGCGAGGGCCCGCAGGTCACCCGGGAGGAGGCGGACCGCGCGGTCGCGGAGCTGCGCGCCGGCGCCCGCCGCTCGACCGGACTGGTCCGCGAGTTCACCGGCCTGGACGCCCCCGACGACACGGCCCCGGTGCTGGTCGTGGACCGCTCCGGCTGGGTGCGGGCCAACGCCGAGGGCTTCGCGGTCGCCACCCGGCCGCTGGTCGACAAGATCGCGGCCAACACGCCCAGCGGCATGGGCCGCACGATCGGCTCGAAGGTGACCGGCGCCGAGGTCGGCGGGCTGCTCGGCTTCCTGGCCGGCAAGGTGCTCGGCCAGTTCGACCCGTTCGGCCAGCCGGAGACCGCGCCGCACGGCCGGCTGCTGCTGGTGGCCCCCAACATCGTCCACGTCGAGCGCGAGCTCGGCGTCGACCCCGACGACTTCCGGCTCTGGGTCTGCCTCCACGAGGAGACGCACCGGGTGCAGTTCACCGCGGTGCCCTGGATGCGCGAGCACCTGCAGTCGACGATCCAGGAGATCAGCGACACCGTCGAGCCCGCGTCGTTCCTCGAGGGCGGCCTGGAGCGGGTCCGCGAGGCGATGGCCGCGGGCCGCAACGGCGGCAGCATCGTGGAGATGTTCAGCACCCCCGAGCAGCGGGTCGTCCTGGACCGGGTGACCGGCATGATGTCGCTGCTGGAGGGCCACGCGGACGTGGTGATGGACGACGTGGGCCCGACCGTGATCCCGTCGGTCGCCGAGATCCGCCGCAAGTTCACCAAGCGCCGCCAGGGCGTGGGCACGCTGGACCGGATGCTGCGCCGCCTGCTCGGCCTCGAGGCGAAGATGGCCCAGTACCGCGACGGCGCCGGGTTCGTCCGCGCCGTGGTGGACAAGGTCGGCATGACCGAGTTCAACGCCGTCTGGGAGTCGCCGGAGCACCTGCCCGGCAAGGACGAGCTCGCCGACCCCGACGCCTGGGTGCGCCGGGTCCTCGGCTGAGCCCGGGCGCGGGACGCGCCCCGATGGCGTTGCACCCGTCGCTCGCCGCGGTGCGCCGCGGCGTGCGGCGCAGCCTGGAGGAGCTGGGCGCGGGGGAGACCGTCCTGGTCGCCTGCTCCGGCGGCCCCGACTCGCTCGCGCTCCTCTCGGCGACCCTGTTCGAGGCCCGCAAGCGCAGGGTGCGGGTGGTCGGGGCGACGGTCGACCACGGCCTGCAGGAGGGCTCGGCGGCCCACGCCGACGCCGTGGTGGTGCAGATGGCCGGCCTCGGGGTCGACGAGACCGCCGCGGCCCGGGTGCAGGTGGACCCCGCCGGGATCGGCCCGGAGGCCGCCGCGCGGCGCGCCCGCTACGCGGTGCTCGAGCAGATGCGCGAGCACTTCGGCGCGGCGCTGGTGCTGCTCGGCCACACCCGGGACGACCAGGCCGAGACGGTGCTGCTGGGCCTGACCCGCGGCTCGGGCGCGCGGTCGCTGGCCGGGATGCGGCGCGGGTTCGACCACTACCGGCGGCCGCTGCTCGACGTGGCCCGCGACGACACCGTCACCGCCTGCCACGTCGAGGGCATCCGGTTCTGGGACGACCCCCACAACAGCGACCCCGGCTACACCCGGGTCCGGGTCCGGCAGCGGGTGCTGCCGGTGCTGGAGGAGGAGCTCGGTCCGGGCGTCGCGGCGACCCTGGCCCGCACCGCCGACCAGGTCCGCGACGACGTCGAGGCGCTGGACGCCCTCGCCGACGCCGCGTTCGCCCGGCTGCGCGAGGCCGGGGACGAGGCGGACGAGCTGGCCCTCCCGGTGCCGGGGCTGCGGGCCGAGCACCGCGCCGTCGCCACCCGCGTGCTGCGCCGCGCCGCGGTCGAGGCCGGGGCGATCGACGGCGAGCTGTTCCACGTCCACGTCACCGCGCTGCTCGACCTCGCGACCGCCGCGATCTCGGGTGAGGTGCAGCTGCCCGGCCACCTCAGCGCGGTCCGCGCCGGCGGGGCGGTCCGCTTCCGTCGTACCGGCGTCGTCGGTGGGCCCGGGGACGGGACCGCGGGCCGGTCCGGGGACGACGCCGGCACGTGACCCGGAGCACCCCGCGGCGAGGCGTCGGCGATCCGGTGCGGGCCCAGTGGGTGTGCCACGATTGCCCCCATGGATTCCTCGCACGTCGAGAAGGACCTCACCGACATTCTCTTCACTGAGAAGCAGATCCAGGATCGGCTGGCGGAGATGGCCGGGGAGGTCGAGCGCGACTACGCGGGCAAGGACCTGGTGATCGTCGGCGTGCTGCGCGGCGCGGTGATGGTGATGGCGGACCTGGCCCGGTCGCTGAACCGCCACGTCGAGATGGACTGGATGGCCGTCTCCTCCTACGGCTCGGGCACGAAGTCCTCGGGCGTGGTGCGGATCCTCAAGGACCTCGACGCCGACATCGCCGGCCGGCACGTGCTGATCGTCGACGAGATCATCGACACCGGGCTGACCCTGTCGTGGCTCACCAAGAACCTGGCCTCGCGCAACCCGGCGAGCGTCGAGATCCTCACCCTGCTCCGCAAGCCGGAGGCGCTGACCATGGCGGTCCAGGCCAAGTACGTCGGCTGGGACATCCCCAACGAGTTCGTGGTCGGCTACGGCCTCGACTACCGCGAGCGCTACCGCAACATGCGTGACATCGGCACCCTCGCGCCCCACGTGTACTCCTGATCACCTGAGGTAACGGGCCCCGCACCGGAACCCTGGGCGAACCCGGCGCGTTTTCGCAGTACCCGGTCACCATGGACCGGGAACAATGGAGAGCCCCGGTGGCGTGTACCGTCATCGGGACCAATGTGTCGTCGGCGGGAGCGGAAAGTCTGTGAAGCGCGTGTTCAGGGGACCCTGGCTGTGGATCGTGGTGGCGGTGCTGGCCGTTCTCCTCGCCCTGGAGTTCCTCGCGCCCGGTGGGGGGTACGACGAGGTCTCGACCTCCCAGATGTCGTCCTACATCACCAAGGGCGAGGTCAAGGAGATCACCTTCATCGACGGTGACCAGAAGATCGAGGCCACCCTCGACGACGGCACCCGTGACGCCGGCGACCAGGTGTCGACGTACTACATCCAGGGCCAGCAGGAGCGCCTGCTCGACCAGGTCGACAAGCAGTACGCCGACGGCACCATCGAGAAGTTCAACTCGGAGAACCCGCAGCCCAGCCTGCTCGGCTCGATCCTGGCCACCCTGCTGCCGTTCGCGCTGATCATCCTGCTCTTCATCTTCCTGATGAACAACGTGCAGGGCGGCGGCCGCGGCGTGATGCAGTTCGGCAAGTCCAAGGCGAAGCTGATCTCCAAGGACATGCCCAAGTCGACCTTCGCCGACGTCGCCGGCTGCGACGAGGCGATCGAGGAGCTCGGCGAGATCAAGGAGTTCCTCTCCGAGCCCGCCAAGTTCCAGGCCGTCGGCGCCAAGATCCCCAAGGGTGTGCTGCTGTACGGCCCGCCGGGCACCGGCAAGACCCTGCTGGCGCGGGCCGTGGCCGGCGAGGCGGGCGTCCCCTTCTACTCGATCTCCGGCTCGGACTTCGTCGAGATGTTCGTCGGCGTCGGCGCCTCCCGGGTCCGCGACCTGTTCGAGCAGGCCAAGGAGAACGCCCCGGCGATCGTCTTCATCGACGAGATCGACGCCGTCGGCCGCCACCGCGGCGCCGGCATGGGCGGCGGTCACGACGAGCGCGAGCAGACCCTGAACCAGCTGCTGGTCGAGATGGACGGCTTCGACGTGCGCGGCGGGGTCATCCTGATCGCTGCCACCAACCGTCCCGACGTGCTCGACCCGGCGCTGCTGCGCCCGGGCCGCTTCGACCGCCAGATCCAGGTCGACGCGCCGGACCTGTCCGGCCGCAAGCGGATCCTGGAGGTCCACTCCCGCGGCAAGCCGATCGCGACCGAGGTCGACCTGATGTCGGTCGCCCGCCGGACCCCCGGGTTCAGCGGCGCGGACCTGGCCAACGTGCTCAACGAGGCTGCGCTGCTCACCGCGCGCAGCAACCAGAAGGTGATCACCGCCGGCCTGCTCGACGAGGCGATCGACCGCGTGATCGCGGGCCCGCAGCGGCGTACCCGTCTGATGACGGAGAAGGAGAAGCTGATCACCGCCTACCACGAGGGCGGCCACGCCCTCGTCGCGGCGGCGCTGCCGGGCACCGACCCGGTCCACAAGATCACGATCCTGCCGCGCGGCCGGGCGCTGGGCTACACGATGGTGCTGCCCGACGAGGACAAGTACTCCCAGACCCGCAGCGAGATGCTCGACAAGCTCGCGTACATGCTGGGCGGCCGCGCCGCGGAGGAGATGGTCTTCCACGACCCGACCACCGGCGCCGGCAACGACATCGAGAAGGCCACCAACGTGGCCCGCGCGATGGTCACCCAGTTCGGCATGACCGAGCGCCTGGGCGCGATCAAGCTGGGCGAGTCGAACTCCGAGCCGTTCCTGGGCCGCGACCTGGGCCATTCCCGCAACTACTCCGAGGACGTCGCCGCGATGGTCGACGAGGAGACCAAGCTGCTGCTGGCCCACGCCCACCAGGAGGCCTTCGACATCCTGGAGGAGAACCGGGACGTCCTCGACGCCCTGGTCCTCGCGCTCCTGGACAGGGAGACGCTGGACAAGGCGGAGGTGGCCTCGATCTTCGAGCCGCTGCGCCTGCGCCCGGAGCGCCCGGCCTGGACCGGCTCCCCGACCCGCGTGCCGTCGGCGATCCCGCCGGTGGAGATCCCCGAGGAGATCCGCCGCCGGGCCCAGAACGGCACCAAGCCGGTCGCCGAAGCGGGCCAGGTGCTCACCCCTCCGGGCCCCGGCGGCGACGTGCTGGGGGGCATGCCGCCGGTGCCGCCGAGCGACCCGACACCGCCGTCGGCGTCCTGACCAGAGACGGATGCATTGACCGACCCCATCGCCATGCCCCAGCGCCGCGGCACCGACGTCGCGGCGTTCGACCAGGACCGGGCCGAGGCCGCCGTGCGCGAGCTCCTCGCCGCGATCGGTGAGGACCCCGACCGGGAGGGCCTGCTGGAGACCCCGGCCCGGGTCGCCCGCGCGTACGCCGAGCTCACCGCCGGCCTGCGGATGGACCCCGAGGACGTCCTCACCACCACCTTCGACCTCGGCCACGACGAGATGGTGCTGGTCCGCGACATCGAGCTGTGGTCGATGTGCGAGCACCACCTGGTGCCGTTCACGGGCGTCGCCCACGTGGGCTACATCCCGGCCGAGTCCGGCAAGATCACGGGGCTGTCCAAGCTGGCCCGCCTGGTCGACGTCTACGCCAAGCGCCCGCAGGTCCAGGAGCGGCTGACCACGCAGGTCGCCGACGCCCTGGTGGAGATCCTCGAGGCGCGCGGCGTGATCGTGGTGATCGAGGCCGAGCACCTGTGCATGACGATGCGCGGGGTCCGCAAGGCGGGCGCGCGGACGCTGACCTCCGCCGTCCGCGGCCAGATGCGCGACCCCGCCACCCGCGCCGAGGCGATGGCGCTGATCCACAGCCCCCGCTCCTAGCCCGACCTGCCGGTCCCTGACCCCCGACCTGCCGGTCTTCGTCCGGAGGTGTGGAAACCGGCCGTTGGTTGGTCAGGGACCGGCAGGTCGAGGGGCGGAAACCGGCAGTTCGCCGGTGGCGGTGGATAGCCTCCTGCCATGAGCGCGCCGTCGGTGATGGGGATCGTCAACGTCACCCCCGACTCCTTCTCCGACGGGGGCCGGTACGACGACGTCGACCGCGCCGTCGCGCACGGGAAGCGGCTGCTCGCCGACGGCGCGGACATCCTCGACGTCGGCGGTGAGTCGACCCGGCCCGGGGCCACGCGCCCGCTCGTCGGCGAGGAGCTGGACCGGGTGGTCCCGGTGATCGCCGCGCTGGCCGACGCCGGGGCGACCGTCTCGGTCGACACCATGCGCGCCGAGGTGGCCGCGGCCGCGCTCGGGGCCGGGGCGACGATCGTCAACGACGTCTCCGGCGGGCTGGCCGACCCCGCGATCCTGGACGTCGCCGCGGCCGCGGGGGCCACCTACGTGGCGATGCACTGGCGCGCGCACAGCGACCGGATGCAGGACTTCGCCCAGTACGACGGCCCGGGCGGTGTCGTGGAGGCGGTCCGTGCCGAGCTGGCCGACCGGGTGGCCGCGATCCGCGCCGCGGGCGTGGCCGAGGACCGGATCGTGCTCGACCCCGGCCTGGGCTTCGCCAAGGGCCCCGAGCACAACTGGGAGCTGCTGCGCCGCCTGGACCGGCTGGCCGACCTCGGTTTCCCGCTGCTGGTCGGGGCCAGCAGGAAGACGTTCCTGGGGCGGCTGCTGGCCGGCCCCGACGGCACGCCACGGCCGGTCGACGAGCGGGAGGCCGCCGGGCTGGCGCTGACCACCATGCTGGCCGCCGGCGCGGGCGGCGCTCCGGTGTGGTGCGTGCGGGTCCACGACGTGCGGGGCCACGCCGACGCGGTCCGGGTGGCGGCCCACTGGAGGTCCGGCCAGCGGACCCGGTGACCACGCCGGGGGCGGTGGATGGGAGGCTTCGGGCCATGACGTCCCGCCCCCTCGACGAGCTGTCGGTCACCGGCATCGAGTGCTGGGGTCACCACGGGGTGTTCGAGCACGAGCGCCGCGAGGGCCAGCGCTTCGTCGTCGATCTCACGCTCGCGGTGGACACCCGTCCAGCGGCGGCCTCGGACGACTTGCGCGACACCGTCGATTACGGAAGCCTCGTCGCCGAAGTGGCCGCCGCGGTGGGCCGCGACCCGGTGGATCTGATCGAGACACTGGCCGCGCGGATCGCCGAGGTGTGCCTCTTGGACACCCGTGTTGAATGGGCGCGGGTGACCGTGCACAAGCCTGATGCTCCGATCGAGAACCCTTTCGGCGACGTCACACTCTGCATCACCCGAACACGAGACGCGAGCGCACGCGGAAAGGGAGAGGGCCACCGATGACCGAGACCCCGAATCCGAACATCATCGACGCCGACACGCTGACCGGCGAGATGAGGCCGATCCGGCGGGTGGTGATCGCGCTCGGGTCCAACCTCGGGGACCGCTTCGGCAACCTGCAGGGCGCCGTGGAGGCGCTCGCGGACACCCCCGACGTCTGGCTGACGTCGGTCTCCCCGGTCTACGAGACCCAGCCGGTGGACTCCCCGGCCGGTGCCGGCACCTTCCTGAACGCCGTGCTGCTGGCCGACACGACGCTGTCCGCGAGCCGACTGCTCGACCGGGCGCTCGCCGTCGAGGACGCCTTCGACCGGATGCGCGGCGAGGAGCAGAACGCCCCGCGGACCCTCGACGTGGACCTGATCGTCGTCGGCGACCGCCGCAGTGACAAGCCGTCGCTGATCCTGCCGCACCCGCGCGCCGCGGAGCGCGCCTTCGTGCTCCAGCCCTGGCTCGACCTCGAGCCCGACGCCCTCCTGCTCGACCACGGCCCGGTCGCCGACCTGCTGGCCAAGATCGGCACCGAGGGCATCACCCGGCGCGACGACCTGGCGCTCGAGTTCGAGTGACCCCTGAGGGTCAGGAGGACGAGCCGGGCCCCGGCCCGGGGGCGATCCCGCCGACGTCCGTGCCGACCCTGCTCGGCTGGGCGGCCGCCGGCCTGGCCGCCGGCTGGGCGTTCCGCGTCGTGCTCGAGCGGCTGGGCGTCGTACCGCCGCTCGTCTCGTGGGCGCAGCCGCTGGCCCTGCTGCTGCTCGCGGCGATCCTCGGCTACACCGCCTGGGCCACGCACCGTGCGGTGCACGTACGGCGGGAGCGGCTCCTGCCGCACCAGGCCGTCAACCGGCTGCTCCTCGCGCGCGCCTCGGCCATCGTGGGCGCCTTCATCGGGGCGGGCTACCTCGGCTACGCGCTGACCTGGCTGGGCGATCCGGCCGAGTGGGCCGATGAGCGCCTGGTGCGCTCGGTGGTGGCCGCGGCCTGCGGCTTTCTCGCGTCGGTGGCCGCCGTCCTGCTGGAGCGGGCCTGCCGGGTCCGCTCCCAGGATGACTGACGGGAACGATTGACCGCGCGGTATTGTCCCGCACCCCACCTGCGGTGACAACTAATCTCTGGACCAGTGCGGCGAGTCTGCGGCGCCCCCGACCGAACTCCGCTTACGGTGCGAGCATGACTACCTCTGTCGGTTCCCGTCGTCGCCAGCGGTCGGCCCGGGTCGCCGCCGCCGTGGTCCTCCTCCTGGTGGCCGCCGCAGCAGTGGCGGGCACCGCGGTGTCCGGTTCCTGGGTGGCACTGGCAGCGGCCGCGGCCGGCGCCGTGGTGCTCGGCGCCGCCGCCACCAAGATCACCCACTCCGAGCTCCTCGCGACGCGCCGCGACGCCGCGCTGGACCGCGCGACCCAGGCGCAGGCCTACCGCCGCCTCGCGGACGAGCGGGCGCAGGAGAACCTCGAGTTCGTCGCGGGCATGCAGGCGAAGGTGGCCCAGCGCGAGGCTGCCGTGACCCGGCTGGAGAAGCGCCTCTCCGGTGCCGCTGCCGAGCTGGTCGACGCGCGCCGCCGGCTGGCCGACGCCTCCGAGCGCGTCGCCGCGGCTGCCGAGCGCGCGATGACCGCCGAGAACGAGTCGTCCTCGCTGGCCGCCCGGCTCGCCGAGGCCGAGGAGCGCGCCGCCCAGGCCGTCGTCCGGGTCGCCGAGCTCGAGTCCGAGGTCGAGGGCCTGCGCGGCGAGCTCGCCGCCTGGCGCGGCGGCAAGGTCAACCGCTCCGCCTGAGAAGCGCCGCCCCGACCGGGGTCAGACCTCGTCGGGGCGCACGTGCAGCGCGCGCGGTGCGATCGTCCCGGGCGCCAGTACGTCGGCCGGGATCGCCAGGCGGGCCTCGCCCGTGACCGGGTCGAACTCCCGCGGCGGTCGGCCGGGGAGCGCGTCCAGCCAGGTGACGAGCGCGGTGGCGTCGGCGCGCCGATCCTGCTCCACCAGCCACCCGGTCAGGCGCTGGGTCGGCAGCATGTCGCTCTCGGTGAGCGACCGCTCGCCCCAGAACTCGGCGACGCCCTCGTGCAGCAGCCGCCACCAGGCGTCGTCGCAGCCGGGGATCGCCTCGAAGTAGCGCCCCATGTCGCCCGGCAGTACCCGCCTCCGGAAGACCTCCTCGACCTCGGCCGAGCCGTGCTCCCGCACCTCGTCGAGCGACATCCGCTTGGTGGTCCAGCGGTCGCGCAGGTCCCGGACGGTGCCGCGCTGCTGGGTGACGGAGGACCCGTCGGAGCGGATCCGCCAGTGGTAGACGACGGGGTCGAGGACGTCGAACCGCCCGCGGAGGAAGGAGCGGGTCAGCGTCGGCTGGTCCTCGTAGCGCAGGCCCACCGGCCAGGTGAGCCCGGCGGACTCCCAGAAGGACCGACGCCACACCTTGTTCCACGCGAACACGTCGCCGAGCAGCTCGGGCCGGTCCTCGATCCGGATGCCCTCGGCGGGTCGGTGCGTCCGGCGCATCCAGCGCGGCTCGGTGAGCCCGCCCCCCTCCCAGCGGGCCATCGACCCCGCGGCGAAGTCCGAGCCGGTGCGGGCCAGCGACCCGACGAGGAGCTCGTAGGCGTCGGGCGGGAGGGCGTCGTCGGAGTCGAGGAACGCCAGGTACTCGCCCCTCGCGCGGGTCGCGCCGTGGTTGCGGGCCACGCTGAGGCCGCGGTTCGGGGTGTGGACCACGCTGATCCGGGCGTCCCGCGCGGCCCACTCGTCCGCGATCGCGCCCGACCGGTCCGTGGAGCCGTCGTCGACGACGATCGCCTCCCAGCGCCGGAAGGTCTGACCGACCAGCGACGCGAGGCACTCGGGAAGCCACTCCTCGACGCCGTACGCGGGGACCACCACGGAGAGCAGCGGCGGCCGCCGGAACACACGCACGGGCACAGGATGCCATGCGGGCCATCGGGGCCCGGCGCCTTGACGCGGTAGTTTCCGCCTGTGACCACCACCGAGCAGCCCGACCCGGCGGACCCCGCTCGCAAGGTCCTGTTCATCGCGGGGGCCGGCCGGAGCGGCACCAGCACGCTCGCGGGCATCGCGAGCCGTCTCGGCCTGCACGTCCCGCTCCCCGAGGTGCCGGCGGACGACACGAACCCCCTCGGGTTCAGCGAGCCGCAGTGGGTGGTCGACGTCCACGACGCGTGGCTGGCGCGCGCCAACGTCCAGGTCAGCGACGGCCGGCCGTCGGCCTGGCTCGACACCGAGAGGATCTGCTCGAAGGAGGGCGCGCGGACCCGCGCCGCGACGTGGCTGGAGACCCACTTCGAGGAGCACCGGGAACTGGTGATCAAGGACCCGCGGCTCAGCTGGTTCCTCAGCCTGTGGCGGATCGCCGCGACGCGGACCGGGGCCACACCGGTCTTCGCCACCATGCTGCGGACCCCGGCCGAGGTGGTCGGCTCCCGGCAGAGGTACTACGGCGGCAAGCACGCCCCGCACCTGGCGGCGAGCTGGTTGAACATGCTGCTCCACACCGAGCGGGCCACCCGTGGCACGGCGCCGGAGGGCGGCGCGGGGGCCGGCCGGGTCTTCGTGCGCTACGAGGACCTCCTGACCGACTGGGCGCGGACCACGACGAGCGTCGGGCGACGGCTCGGGCTCCGCGGACTCTCCGAGAGCGACCCGGCGGGCGTGCGCCGGGTGCACGGGTTCATCGACCCGAGCCTGCGCCGGGTCGACCAGAGCCTCGACGACCTGGAGCTCCCGCGGCGCCTGCACGAGCTGGTCTCCGAGACCTGGAGCGCGTTGGACGGCATGGCCGACGACGACGGTGACACCGCGGAGGCGCGCGCCACCCTGGACCAGCTCCGCGACGCCTACGCCGACCTCTACGAGGAGGCCGACGCGATCAGCCGGTCCAGCGCCATCGCGGCGCGCAACCGGGGTGCGGCGAACGCCCGGGACCAGATGGCCCGGGAGCTGGAGGAGCTGGCGGCCGCCCGTGCCGCCGCCCGTGCCGCCGCCCGTGCCTCCGCCCGGGCCGCGGCCGACGAGCGGGCAGCCGTGGAGGCCGTGGATGCCGCGGAGGCCGCGGCGGCGACGGAGCCGCTCCTCCGCCGAGTGGTCCCGCACCGGGTCCGGGCCGCGGTGCCGTCGCCGGTACGACGCGCGCTGCGCCGCACGTTCGGCCGCCGGGCGCACTGACGCCGAAGTGGCGTCCGTCACACCGGATGGCGATTCCCTCAGCAGACACCGGGGGCGTACGCTCGCGGTGACCTGAACGCATCGACTGGTACCCAACCGGCCCGACCCCGGGACAGCGGAGGGACTGGAACGAGAGGTTCGCACCATGACTTCCCCCCTGCGGGTGGGCGTGGTCGGCGCTGGTCGCGTCGGCGCCGTCCTCGCCTCGCGCCTGCGCTCCCACGCGGACATCGACGTCGTCGCCGCCGCGGGTGCCTCCGACCGCTCGCTGGCCCGCGCCGCGGCGCTGCTGCCGGGCGTCCCGATCGAGAAGCCCAGCGCCGTCGCGCGCTCCTGCGACGTGCTGCTGCTCACCGTCCCCGACGACATGCTGGCCAACGTCGTGCGGGTGCTCGCCGACAGCGGCGCGCTGCGCGAGGGCCAGTACGTCGTGCACACCTCGGGTCGCCACGGCCTGGCCGTCCTCGACCCGGCCGCCGACCTCGGCGCCCGGGTGGTCGCGCTGCACCCCGCGATGACCTTCACCGGCACCGAGGTCGACCTCGACCGCCTCTCCGGCTGCGTCTTCGGCGTCACCGCGGGCCGCTCCGAGCGGCTGATGGCCGAGCGCCTGGTGGACGCCCTCGGCGGCCGCGTGATGTGGGTCCCCGAGGAGATGCGCACGCTCTACCACGCGGGGCTGGCCCACGGCGCGAACCACCTGGTCACCCTCGTCACCGAGGCGATGGAGATCCTGCGCGCCGCCGGCGCCGACGACCCCGCCGGCACCCTGCGCCCGTTGCTCACCGCCGCCCTCGACAACGCGCTCGCCCAGGGTGACGCCGCGCTGACCGGCCCGATCGTCCGCGGCGACGTGGGCACCGTCGAGGCCCACCTGCGCGACCTGACCGAGAACGCCGCGCACACCCTGCCGTCGTACGTCGCGATGGCCCGCGCCACGCTCGACCGCGCCGCCGCCGACGGTCGGCTGATGCCGCTGCGCGCGGTCAAGCTCAGCAGGCTGCTGGACGAGGCCGGCGTGGACGGCGGCTCCGGCGCGCACGGGTCCCGGGTGGGCGACTCGGCATGACCGCACCGCACCTGGTCGGCACCCGCGCGGAGCTGGCCGCCTTCCTGGCTGCCGCCCGGGAGCGCGGGCCGGTCGGGTTCGTGCCCACCATGGGCGCGCTCCACGAGGGCCACGCCAGCCTGATGCGGGAGGCCCGGGACCGGGTCGGCGCGGGGCCGGTCGTCGTGTCGATCTTCGTCAACCCGCTCCAGTTCGGCGCCGGCGAGGACCTGGACCGCTACCCGCGGACGCTGGAGGCGGACCTCGAGGTCTGCGGCCGCGAGGGCGTCGACGTCGTCTTCGCCCCGGCCGTCGCCGAGGTCTACCCCTCCTGGCCCGAGCAGCCGCAGGTGACCGTCGATCCCGGCCCGCTGGGCGACGTGCTGGAGGGGCGCACCCGGCCCGGCCACTTCGCCGGCGTGCTGACCGTCGTGGCCAAGCTCTTCGGCCTGGTCCGCCCCGACATGGCCGTCTTCGGGCAGAAGGACTACCAGCAGCTCGCGCTGATCCGGCAGATGACCGCCGACCTGTGCCTCGGGGTCGAGGTGGTCGGCGCCGAGACCTGCCGCGAGGTCGACGGCCTCGCGATGTCCAGCCGCAACCGCTACCTCTCGCCCGCCGAGCGGGAGCACGCCCTCGCGCTGAGCGGGGCGCTGCGCGCCGCGCAGCGGGCTGTACCGGGTCACCCGCGACGGCACCGCCGCCACCGCCCAGAAGGCCCGTGAGGCGCGACGGAACCAGACCAACGTCATCAT
>NZ_JBEGDJ010000029.1:0-51841 GCF_040191335.1 Nocardioides sp. YIM 152588
CGGCCCAACTGCCGGTTCGGCGCGGCCCAACTGCCGGTTCGGCGCGGCCCAACTGCCGGTTCGGCGCGGCCCAACTGCCGGTTCGGCGCGGCCCAACTGCCGGTTCGGCGCCGCCCAACTGCCGGTTCGGCGCGGCGCAACTGCCGGTTCGGCGCGGCGCGAGCCCCTGTTCGGCCTGCCCCAACTGCCTGTTCGGCGGGTTAGTCGCCGAGCCACTGGGCGAGCCGGCCGCCGGCGCTGACCTGGCGCAGCCGCCGCTCCGTCGCGTCCCGCTGCTTCCGCGGCGTGACCACCAGCAGGTCGTCGCCGCGGCGCAGCACGGTGCGCCGCTCCGGGACCATCGCCTTGCCGTCGCGGACCACCATCGACACGTTCGCCCCCGACGGCAGCCGCAGCTCGCCGACCTCGACCCCGTGCAGCCGGGAGACCTGGCTGACCGTCACCTGCAGCAGGTCCGCGGCCACCCGCTCCAGCGGCGCCGCCTCCAGGTCGAGGTCCCGCGGCTCCGAGACGCGCGCGACCCGGAGCACCCGCGCCGCCCACGGCAGCGTCGGCCCGGTCAGCAGCGTGAACAGCACGACCATCACGAAGACCAGGTCGAAGAGGTGGTCGGCGTCCTTCACCCCCTCGGCCAGCGGGATCGTGGTGAGCACGATCGGCACGGCGCCGCGCAGACCGGCCCAGGACATGAACGCGAGCTGGCGCGGCGCCATCGGCTGCACGATCGAGCTGATCGCGACCGAGACCGGCCGCGCGACGAACGTCAGGATCAGCCCGGCGGCGACCGCCAGGCCGACGATGGACCAGGTGATCCGGTCCGGGGACAGCAGCAGCCCGAGCATCACGAACAGCCCGATCTGCGCGATCCAGGCCAGCCCCTCGACGAACGAGCGGGTGGCCAGCCGGTGCGGCAGGTCGGCGTTGCCGAGGATCAGCGCGGCGACGTACACCGCAGCGAAGCCGCTGGCGTGCATCATCGACGCGCCGCCGTACCCGATCATCGCCAGGCAGAGCACGGCGATCGGGTAGAGACCGGAGGCCGGCAGGGCCGCGCGGCGCATCACCCAGGCGCCGCCGAAGCCGACGGCCACGCCCACCGCGACGCCGGCGGCGAGCTCGAAGACGATGATCCCCGCCAGGCCGAGGATGCCGTGCTCCAGCGCGGCACCGGTGGAGACCAGGCTGACCAGTACGACGGTGGGCGCGTCGTTGAGCCCGGACTCGGCCTCCAGCGCGCCGGTCAGGCGGCGCGGCAGCGGCACCACCCGGAGCACGGAGAAGACGGCGGCGGCGTCCGTGGGCGAGCAGACGGCGCCGAGCAGCACCGCGAGCTCCCAGGGCAGCCCGAGCACGTAGTGGCCGCCGAGCGCCACGATGGTGACCGAGACAGCGACCCCGACCGTGGCCAGCGCGAAGCCGATCCGCATCGACGGCCGGGTCTCGCGCCAGCTGGTGGTCAGGCCGCCCTCGGCGAGGATGATCGCCAGCGCGCCGAAGCCGAGCGCGTGCGCGACCTCGGCGTTCTCGAAGCCGATCCCGACCACGGACTCGCCGAGGATGACGCCCATCAGCAGGTAGAACAGCAGGCTGGGCAGGCCGACCCGGGAGGAGAGCCGCACCGCGAGCACCGCCAGCAGCGTGACGCTCGCACCCACCAGCACGAAGCTGTCGAGCTGGTGGAGATCGAAGTCCATGTCACCTCGTGATCGGGGCGGCGTCACCGAAGTCTATCGACGGTCGGCCACACGGCCGCGGAGGCAGGGGTGGCCGGTTTTTAGAACCTGTTCTAGATTTGCGCCATGACAGCCACGCCCTCGGGCCTCGCCCTCCCGGCCGCGCTGCCGGCCTCCGCCCTCGACGACGCCGAGTCCTACGACGTGGTCGTGGTCGGCTTCGGAATCTCCGGCGGCTGCGCGGCCCTGGAGGCCGCCCGGGCCGGCGCCCGGGTGCTCCTGCTGGAGCGGGCCGCCGTGCACGGCGGCACCTCGTCGATGTCCGGCGGCCACTTCTACCTGGGCGGCGGGACGGCCGTGCAGGAGGCGACCGGCCAGGAGGACTCGGTCGACGCGATGATCGCCTACCTCGAGGCCAGCACGAAGGACCCCGACAAGGAGAAGATCCGCGCCTACTGCGAGGGGTCGGTCGAGCACTTCGGCTGGCTGGAGTCGCTCGGCTTCGAGTTCGAGCGCAGCTACTTCCCCGGCAAGGCGGTGATCCAGCCCGGCACCGAGGGGCTGATGTTCACCGGCAACGAGAAGGTGTGGCCCTTCCGCGACGACATCCCGCCCGCCCCGCGCGGCCACAAGGTCCCGGTCCCGGGCGACACCGAGGGCACCCGGATCGTGATGGACCTGCTCCGCGAGCGGGTCGAGGAGGCCGGCGTCGAGGTCCGCTTCGAGACCGGCGCGACCAACCTGGTGGTCGATGACGGCCGCGTGGTCGGGCTGGCCTGGAAGTCGTTCGAGAGGACCGGCGTGGTCCGCGCCGACGCCGTGGTGATCGCGGCCGGCGGCTTCGTGATGAACCCCGACATGGTCGCCCGGTACACGCCGGCTCTCGGCTCGAAGCTGTTCACGCTCGGGTCCACCTACGACGACGGCCTCGGCATCCGCCTCGGCGAGTCCGTGGGCGCCGCGCTGGAGCACATGGACGAGCCGTTCATCACTGCGCCGTTCTACCCGCCGTCCTCCCTGGTCAAGGGCCTGATCGTGAACAAGGAGGGCAAGCGGTTCGTCGCCGAGGACAGCTACCACGCGCGGACGTCGTACGAGGTGCTGCGCCAGCCCGACGCGACGGCGTACCTGATCGCCGACAGCGAGCACATGGAGGAGCAGCGGATGCCGCTGGTCCCGCTCAAGGACGGCTACGAGACGATCGAGGAGATGGAGGCCGGGCTCGGGCTCCCCGAGGGCTCTCTGGTGGCGACGATGGCGCGCTACAACGAGTACGCCGCCCGGGGCGAGGACCCCGACTTCCACAAGCACCCCGACTGGCTGGCGCCCCAGACCGAGGGCCCGTGGGGCGTCTACGACCTCACCCTCGGCGTCGCGATGTACGCCGGCTTCACCCTCGGCGGGATGGCCACCACCGTCGACGGGCAGGTGCGGCGCGAGGACGGCTCCGTGATCGAGGGCCTGTACGCCGCCGGCGCGTGTGCCTCGAACATCGCCCAGGACGGCGCCGGCTACTGCTCGGGCACCCAGCTCGGGGAGGGGTCGTTCTTCGGACGGCGGGCCGGGCGGCACGCTGCCGGCGCGGCGGCAGAATCACCGGTCGACCGGTGATTCGGTCGCTTGACGGGCAGTGCAACGCCCGTCGAGCGACCGAACTGCCTGTCCGGTGGAACAGGTGGGGCCACCGCGGTTTCGAGGCTCGCTTCGCTCGCACCTCAACCAGCGGCGGCGGCCTGCGAGGATGAGACCGTGATCAGCCGCCTCGCCGCCGCCCAGCGCGCCAACGTCCCGCCGTTCTACGTCATGGACGTGCTCGCCGCGGCGGCCGAGCGGCAGCGCACGCACGGCGACGTGATCAACCTGGCCGCGGGGCAGCCGAGCACGGGCGCCCCGGCGCCGGTCAACGCCGAGGCGGTCCGCCTGCTGCAGAGCGGGGACCCGCTGGGCTACACCCCGGCGGTCGGCATCCCCGAGCTCCGCGAGGCGATCGCCGGCCACCACCGGGCCCACTACGGCATCGACGCCACGGCCGACGACGTGGTGGTCACCACCGGCTCCAGCGGCGGGTTCCTGCTGGCGTTCCTGGCCGCCTTCGAGGTCGGCGACCGGGTGGCGATCGCGCGGCCCGGCTACCCCTGCTACCGCAACGTGCTGGCGGCGCTGGGTTGCGAGGTCGTCGAGCTCCCGACCGGTCCCGCGACCCGGTTCCAGCCGACGGTCGAGGACGTCGCCCGGGCGCACGCGACCGAGCCGATCCGCGGCCTGATCGTGGCCAGCCCCGGCAACCCGACCGGCACCATGCTGGCGCGCGAGGAGCTGACTGACCTGGCCCGTTGGTGCGAGGAGAACGACGTCCAGCTGATCTCCGACGAGATCTACCACGGCATCGAGTACGGCACCGGCGAGCGCGCCGCCAGCTGCGCGTGGGAGACCTCGCGGGAGGCGGTCGTCTTCGGCTCGTTCTCCAAGTACTTCTCGATGACCGGGTGGCGGCTCGGCTGGATGCTGGCGCCGGAGCGGCTGCGCCGGCCGGTCGACGTGCTGACCGGCAACTTCAGCATCTGCCCGCCGGTGCTCTCGCAGCGCGCCGCGCTGGCGGCGTTCACGCCGGAGTCCTACGCCGAGCTGGACGGCCACGTGCGCCGGTACGCCGAGAACCGGGGGCTGCTGCTGGACGGGCTGCGCCGGATCGGGATCACCGGCCTGGCCCCGGCGGACGGCGCGTTCTACGCCTACGCCGACGTGCGCCACCTGACCACCGACTCGATGACCTACGCCAAGGACCTGCTGGCCCGCACCGGGGTCGCACTGACCAGCGGCGTCGACTTCGACACCGTCGACGGCGGCAGCTACCTGCGGTTCAGCTTCGCCGGCTCGGGCGAGGAGATCGTGCGGGCGCTGGACCGGCTCGACGGCGCGCTCTGAGGTGTCGGGTCGTGTGCCCTACACCCCGGCATAGCGGGTCCTCAGGCACACGACCCCGCCCCGCGGGCTGACAGCGGGTTCAGCGGGTTCAGCGGGTCGGCGGCCCGATGATCCGGTGCACGAAGTCCTCGAGCTGCTCGAGGTTGCGGCACTCGATCATGTCGACGATCTGGCCGTAGGTCGGGGCCGCGGAGTCGCCCGTGCCCCAGTTCCGCTCGTGCTCGGGGTTGAGCCACCAGGAGTGCCGCACCGAGCCGGCCATCCGGCGCAGCACGTCGGTGTGCAGGTCGGAGTAGTTGCTGCGGCCGTCGCCGAGGATCAGCAGCGTCGTCTTCGGACCGAGCGCGTCGGCGTACTCCTCGTCGAACTTGGTGAACGCCCGGCCGTAGTTCGTCCGCCCCCACAGCGCGGCGTGGCTCGTCGACGCGGCGAGGTCGGTCAGCACGTCGGCGGGGTCGGCGCCGGGGCGGAAGTACGGCGTCACCTCGTGCACGTGGTCGATGAACGTGAACGCGCGCATCGACTGGAAGACCTCGCGCAGCGCGAAGACGAAGAGCAGCGTGAACTGGGCGAAGTTCGCGACCGAGCCGGAGACGTCGCAGAGCACCACGAGGTCGGTGCGGTGCGGCCGCTTCGGCCGGTGGTGGGTGGTCAGCGGGACGCCGCCGGTGGCCATCGACGCCCGGACGGTACGACGGAAGTCCAGCGGTCCGCGGCGCCGGGCGTGCTGCTCCTTGGCGAGCCGGGTGGCCAGCCGCCGGGCGAGCGGGAAGATCTGGCGGCGCATCTCCTCCAGGTCGGCGCGGCGCGCGGAGGTGAAGGCGATCTTGTCGATGCTGGGCCGGACGGTGACGTCGGCGACGTGGTCGGGCCCCTTCTCCTCGGCGATCCGGCGGCGGGCGTCGTCCTCGACCATCCGGGTGAGGCCGCCGACCCGGCGGGCCGCGGCGCGGTTCGCCTCGCCCTCGTCCATGCCGCCGGCCAGCAGCGCCTCGATGATCCGGTCGGTGAGCTCGTGCGGCGCGACCCGCTGCAGGGCGGTGTAGGCCGACCAGGAGGAGAGCCCGGGGCCGCGGCCGGGCATGGCGCCGAACCGGGCCATCATCTCGGCGGCCATCTGGCGCATCTGCTGCTCGTCGTACTCCCCCGCCTCCATCGCCTCGGCGAGCCGGTCGCGGAAGTCCTGCAGCGCGGCTGCGTTGTCGCGGACCTGGCCGGCGGCACCGTCCTCGCCCGACTCCTCACCGCCGTCGCGGCCGACGCCGTCGCCGACCATCGGGGGGAAGTAGACGTCGAACAGGGCGTCGAACGTGGTCCGGTGCGACTGCTTCTTGAGCAGGGTCGCCGCGAAGGCGTCGCGGACAGTGGCCCGCTCCCCCCACGGCAGCACCGAGAGCGCGGCGACGCTGTCGATGTCCTCGGCCAGCGAGACCGACAGGCCGGCGCCGCGCAGCGCCTCGATGAAGGCGAGGTGCCGGTCGAGGAGGCCGGAGCGGTACTCGTCCGCGGGGGCGGGGCCGTCGGGCATGGTCAGCGGGACCCGGGGATGCTGCGGCCGATCTTCAACTCGCGGATCGCCCGCTCGTGGTCGGAGGCGTGCTTGAGGACGACGCCGAGGGTGTCGGTGATCGCCTTCTCGTCGAGGTCACGGATCTCCAGCGCGATCAGGGTGCGCGCCCAGTCGACGGACTCGGCGATGGACGGCGCCTTCTTCAGGTCCATGTCGCGCAGCCGGCCGACGGTGGCGACGAGCTGCTCGGCGACCCGGTCGTCGATGCCCGGCACCTGGCTGTGCAGGATCTCCCGCTCGCGGGCGGCGTCGGGGTAGTCGAGGTGCAGGTAGAGGCAGCGCCGCTTGACCGCCTCGGAGAGCTCGCGGCTGGCGTTGGAGGTCAGTACGACGAAGGGCCGGCGGGTCGCCGCGACCGTGCCGAGCTCGGGGATGGTGACCTGGAAGTCGCTGAGCACCTCGAGCAGCAGGCCCTCCACCTCGATGTCGGTCTTGTCGACCTCGTCGATGAGCAGGACCGTCGGCTCCTCGCGCCGGATCGCGGTGAGCAGCGGCCGGGTGAGCAGGAACTCCTCGGCGAAGATGTCGTCGTGGGTGCGGCCCCAGTCGGGGGCGTCGGCGCCCTTCGGCTCGGCCTGGATGCGCAGCAGCTGCTTCTTGTAGTTCCACTCGTAGAGGGCGCGGGCCTCGTCCAGGCCCTCGTAGCACTGGAGACGGACCAGGTCGGCGCCGGTGGCGCGGCTGACCGCCTTGGCCAGCTCGGTCTTGCCGACGCCGGCGGGGCCCTCGAGCAGCAGCGGCTTCTCCAGGGCACCGGCCAGGAACGCGGTGGTCGCCGTCGCGTGGTCGGTGAGGTAGCCGGTGGCGTTCAGGCGGGCGGCCGCGTCGGCCGGCGAGTCGAACCAGGTCATGGCCCCTATCCTGCCGCGCCGGCCGCGGCGGCGTACCGGGCCCGGGGTCAATCGGTGAGACGCGCCCCCGCCGACCGTCCGCTCGCGGGAGCGCGTGACCGCCGGCCGCCGGGCTCGTTGGGTCCATCGTGATCCCGCCGCCGGCCGCCCCAGGATGGGCGGCGCGCCCCCTGGTACGCCGGGCGCGCATCCTCCAGTCGGGGCTCACCTCGTGCGCGCTCACCGCGCTCGTCGGCGCCGCCGCGCTGGGTGTCCTCGGCGCGTCACCCACCCCGGACGAGACCCGGGAGGGGCTCGACCCGTCCAGCAGCCAGGTGGACCGGCTGTTCCTGGAGAACCGGTGCTCGGTGACCGGGTTCGCCGACCACGTCGTGCCGTCGAAGGCGATGGTGCGCCGGTCGACCGGCCGGATCGCGCTGGTCAGCTACGCCGAGGGCTGGCAGGTCCTCACCGGCGACCGGCCCGGGCGGCTGGTCGCCGTCTGCCTGGGACCGGCACGCCCCGCCACCTGACCCGCCGCCCGGCGGCCCCCGACTCCCTCCTCGGGTGTCGGGCCGCACCGTCCCGTCGATGGAAGAGAACGTGTCCGAGAACGAGTCGCACCCGCAGCCGCCGCAGTACCCGACGCCCCCGTACCCGGCGCCGGCGTACCCGGCCCCGCAGTACGCCTACCCGCCGCAGTACGCGCCCCGCCCGGACCACGCTCACCCCGCCGCGCCGCCGGCCGAGTTCCGCCCGCCGGCCGGGTACCCCCCGATCGCGACGATCGGACGCCGGATCGGCGGCTTCGTCCTGGACATGCTGTTCTACGGACTCATCAGCGCGACCTACTCGCTCCCGCTGTCCCTCGCCTCCGAGGCGGAGAGCAACCTCGGGGTCGCCGCTCTGCTCGATGCCGTCTCACTGGGCCTGGACGGCGTGCTGTTCGTCCTGTACTTCGTGGTCCCCACGGCCCTGCGCGGCGTCACCCTGGGCAAGCTCTGCGTGGGGCTCCGCGTGGTCGGCGAGGACGGCCGGGTCCCGGGCTGGGGCAAGGCGTTCGGCCGCCAGGCGCTGCTGTACCTGATGATCCTGCCCTGCGACATCCCCGCGATCATCTGCGCGTTCACGATGCGCTCGGAGCCGCGCAACCGGGGCTGGCACGACCGGGCGGCGGGCACCGTGGTGATCCACGTCCGCTGACCGGACGGGGGGTCGTCTCTCCCGACCCGCTCAGTGCCCCATCATGGCGCCGGGCTCGACCGGCTCGTCGGCGGGCCTGCGCGGCAGGAAGAACGCCGGGATCAGGCAGCACGCGACGAGCACCGCACCCACGACGAAGACCGACGCGAACGAGTCCGCCAACTCCACGAGCCCCTGCTGGGCCAGCGCGTTCAGCTGGTCGACGGTGACGCCCAGCTTCGCGGCGAGGCCGCCGAGGACCTGGGCGTCGCCGTCGGCCTCCCGCACCGCGCCCGCGGCGATGATCGCCGCCTGGTCCTTGCCGTTGATGGCGTTGGTCAGCAGCACGGAAAAGACGGCGGTGCCGATCGAGGCGGCGACCTGCTGGGTGATATTGAGCAGCGTCGAGCCGCGCGCGGTGGTGTGGTGGGTGAGGGTGGCCAGCGCCGCGCTCATGATCGGCATCATCGTGCAGCCCATGCCCAGCCCCATCACGAACAGCGCACCCAGGATGTAGGCGTACGAGGTGCCCTCGTCGAGCTGGGTGAACGCGGCCATGCTGACCGTCACCAGGCTGACGCCGACCATGACGACCTTGCCCGGTCCCCTGCGGTCGGCGATCATGCCGGCGATCGGCATCGTGATCATCGCGCCGATGCCCTGCGGGGCGAGCAGCGCGCCGGCGCCGAGCGCGGACTGGTCGCGCACCTGCTGGAAGTAGAGCGGGAAGAGCAGGCTGGCGCCGAAGAAGGCGGTGGCGAACAGTGCCATCGCGATCACGGCGATCGTCATGTTCCGGTTGGCGAAGAGCCGCAGCTCCAGCAGCGGGTGGATGTTGCGGGCGCTGAACGCCCACGGCACGAACAGCGCGATCAGCACGGCGCCCGCGATCGCCGTGCCGAGCACCTTGGCGTCCCAGACGGTGCCGGCCTCGGGGATCGAGGAGACGCCGTACAGGAAGAGGGCGAGTCCGGGCGAGAGCAGCAGGACGCCCAGGAAGTCGAACGTCTCGGTCGGCTCGACGTGGTCCTTGGGCAGCACCAGCGACGCGTAGACGATGGCGAGCACGCCGATCGGCAGGTTGATCAGGAAGATCCAGTGCCAGCTCGCGGTCTCGATCAGCCAGCCGCCGAGGATCGGCCCGAAGATCGGGCCCAGCAGGATCGGGATGCCCATGATCGCCATGACGCGGCCGATCCGGTGCGGGCCGGCGGCGTGGGTCAGGATCGTCATGCCGAGCGGCATCAGCATGCCGCCGCCCAGGCCCTGGAGCACCCGGAAGCCGACCAGCATGGGCAGGCTCACCGCGGTCGCGCACAGCACCGAGCCGATGGTGAAGAGCAGCACGGCCAGCAGGAACAGCCGCTTCGTGCCGAACCGGTCCGCCGCCCAGCCGGTCAGCGGGATCACCGTCGCCAGCGCCAGCGTGTAGCCGGTCATCGTCCACGCGACCTCGGCGGAGGTGGCGTCGAACTCCTGCTGGAACGTCTCCAGCGCCACCGAGACCACGGTGATGTCGAGGATCGACATGATCGCGCCGAGGACCACCACCCCGGCGACCAGCAGCACGCTCCGGTCGAGCTTGTCGTCGGCGTCGCCGCCGGGACCGTCGCCCGCGGGGGGCTGCTCTGACGTTTCCCGAGTCGTCATGGCTCAGGACTCTACGCGGGCCGGTGGCCCGTGGGATCCCCCCGAAACGGGCTGTGAGCGGACCCACGTTGTCCTACCCACGCGTAGCACGGAGGGTGGAGGCACCGGGTGGCCAGCGCGGGCCGACCTGCACGGCGGTGAGGTGCCCCGCCCCGTCCCGCTCCTCCGGCGACACCCGAATCGAGACGTGCCGTGTCCCGCGACCGCCCCCGCCACCGGGCGACACGCCGCCTGCGCACCGCCCTGGCCGGGATCACCTCGGCGGCGCTGACCCTCGCCCTCGGGTACGCCGGGCTGGGCATGACGCGGACGACCTGGTCGACCGCGGAGCGAGGGGTGGTGCCGGCCGGCACGTCGAAGGTGGAGCGGCTGTTCCAGCGCAACCGCTGCTCGGCGACCGGCTTCGACGAGGTCATCCCGGCGCGGGCGCTGATCCGTCGCGAGTCGGGCGCCGTCGCGTTGGTGCCCTTCGCCTCGGGGCGGGCGGTGCACCTCGGCGAGGAGCCCGGCGACCTGCTGGCCGTCTGTCTGGGGCCCGCGAAGGGGCGGTGACCGTCTGCCGCGGGACCTCGGCACGCGATCGTCGTTGAAGGGGTGCCATGGAAACCCGACCCGCGCCCAGCACCGACGCCGATCGCCCCGACGCCTGGGGGCGACGCCGCCGGCTGACGATCGGAGTCGGCCTGGTCGTCGTCGTGGTCGCGAAGATGTGCGACCGGGCGTTGTGGCACGTCGACTCCCTCCGGTCCCGATGGGCAGAGGACGTCATCCATCTCGCCTTCGTCGCGGGGGCCGCAGCCGCCTGGTTCGCACTGACCTGGCCCTACGTCGCGGCCCGCCCCCGCCTCCGGCGGAACGGCGCCATCGCGGCACTGGTCGTCCTCATCCCGACGACGCTGGTCTCGGCCGGGCTCGCGCTCACGGCCCTGGGGACCTCGTGCGGCTACCAGGACGGGCTCTGCTTCGCCGGCCCGGCGTGGGCCCTCTTCGTCGGGTCGCCCGCCCTCGTCCTCGGCCCGCTGGTCCTGATGGCCGCCTATGGCCTCGGGAACACGGGGAGCCCGGCCGGGCGACGCCTGCTGACGCTCGTCACCACGGCGACCGCCGGGTGCGTGGTGGCTGTGATCGCCGCCCTCTCCGGCTTCTGGGTGTGAGGGCCGACCCCGCGATGGCGGTGGGGGCACCCCCACCCGTTCCCGTCGCGTTGGTGCCCTTCGCCTCGGGGTGGGCGGTGCACCTCGGCGAGGAGCCCGGCGACCTGCTGGCCGTCTGCCTGGGGCCCGCGAAGGGGCGGTGACCTACCCCGGCAGCAGGCGGTCCACCGTGCGGTGCGCGCGGGCGAGGCCGGCGGGACGGTCCATCAGCAGGGCGTCGACGAGGAGGGGGGCCACCACGGCGGCCACGACGTCCTCGGTGTCCTCCTGCGCCAGGCCGGCGTTCGCCAGCACCCTGCGGAACGGGGCGACCAGGTCGTCGACGTACCGGTGACGCAGGACCACGGCGTCCTCGCCCGGCGAGGTGGTCGCGGCGAGCGCGCGCAGGAACGCGGCGACGGGCCTGTCCCGCAGCCGGGCGCCGAGCGCGTCGACCTCGGCATGCAGGTCCGCGCGCGGGTCCCCGAGGCTCGCGCGCTCCGGGCTCGGGGCCACCTCGATCAGGGCCGCGAGCACGTCGACCGGGCTCGGCCAGTGGCGGTAGATCGTCGACCGGGAGACCCCGGTGGCCTGGTGCAGCCGCTGCGCGGTGAGCGCGGCGCCACCCTCGCGCAGCAGCAGGTCGAGCGCGGCGTTGAGGACGACGTCCCGCGTCTCGGTCGCGGGCCCGGCGGGGCGGCCCGGCTTGCTGGCGGAGTCCGTCATGCGGATTGACGATACATGTTGCACCGCCTTCTGTTTTCCGATACAACTTGCATCGTTAATCCGCACCCCGCCCGCGGCCCGATCCGAAGGAGGAGCCATGCGCCCCCACGTCGAGACGATCGACGAGCGCGACCTGATCTGGCACGTCGCGGAGTTCGAGCACGCGACCGGATCGGCCCGGCAGCGCAACCTCTGCTACGACGAGGAGGACGGGTCGGCCTCGCTGAAGCTGGAGTTCACCAGCGCCTGGTCACGGCCCGCCGGCGTCCACGCCGCCGAGACCGAGTGGTACGTCCTCTCCGGGGAGGTCCGCATCGGTGACACCGTGCTCGGCCCCGAGGGCTACTGGCACGCCGCGACGGGCGTGTGGACGCCTCCGCTGGAGGTGACGGCCGGGACGGAGGTGCTGCTGTGGCGGGAGTACGGCGACTGGACGTTCACCCCGCAGGACGGCGACGCGCTCGGCGTCCGCGAGGACCAGCGGCTGATCGTGCTGCAGACCAGCGAGATGCCCTGGATCGACGTCGAGGACGGCAGCCCGATGCGGTTCGACCTCGGCGGCACGCCGGTGCCCGGCCTCTACATCAAGCTCCTGCACCGCGACGAGAAGACCGGGTTCTACACCCGGCTGATCAAGGCGAAGCCGGGTTGGGTCGAGCACCCGCTGGCCCACCACCCCTGCAGCGAGGAGGCGTACTGCCTCGAGGGCGGTTTCGAGTACAGCTTCGGCACGATGTGGCCGGGCACCTACTTCTGGCGGCCGCCGCTGGTGCGGCACGGCGACTTCACCGCGCACCACGAGCTCGGCTGCACCTGGATCCTGCGCTCCGACAGCGACCTGGTCGACTGGTACACCGAGGACGCGCACATCGAGATGCACGGAACACCGACCAACTGGGGCGAGGGCTATCCGCTCAGCGCGGCGCCGGTGCCGGTGCAGCCGGTCCGCTCCCGCAGTCTCGGACGCTGGGCGGACCCGACCTACCAGTGATCCGACCGCGTCCGGGCCCCACAGTCCCCAGTCCCCGGGGCCCGGACGCGACGAAGCCCCGCCCAGGATCCCGGGCGGGGCTTCGGTTTTCGGGGCTGATCTGCACCAGCTTCCGATGGCGGTGGCGGAGGGATTTGAACCCTCGGTGGGCTTGCACCCACAAACGCTTTCGAGGCGTTCTCCTTAGGCCGCTCGGACACGCCACCGCGGGAGACATTACCGGAGCGCCTCCGCGCCCCGAAATCGGGGAGGCCCCTCCCGGCGCCGGCGTGAGCGTCCTCACCAGCGCGGGTGGATGGCCTCCCGCAGACGGGTGTCGTAGAGCTCGCGAACACCGTCGAGGAAGGCCGCCGGCAGCGGTCCGATCTCGCCGGCCGCGGCGTTGGCGACGGCCTGGGAGGGCCGCGACGCACCGGGGATCACGGTCGTGACGCCGGGCTGCTGCCAGCACCAGGCGATCGCCGCCTGGGCGGCGGTGACGTCCGCGCCGAGGGTCTCCCGGACGAGCGCCGCGAAGACCGCGGCCGCCTGCAGGCCCGTGTCGTAGTCGACGCCGGAGAACGTCTCGCCGACGTCGAAGGCCTCGCCGCCCCGGTTGAAGTTGCGGTGGTCGTCGGCCGCGAACGTGGTGCTGGCGTCGTACTTGCCCGTGAGCAGGCCGGAGGCCAGCGGCACCCGGGCGATGATCCCCACGCCTGCCTCGGCGGCCGCCGGCAGCACCTCGTCCAGCGGCTTGAGCCGGAAGGCGTTGAGGATGATCTGCACGGAGGCGACGCCCGGCCGGGCGATCGCGTCGAGCGCCTGGCGGCAGGTCTCCACGCTGACGCCGTAGGCGCCGATCACGCCCTCCTCGACGAGGGTGTCCAGGGCGTCGTAGGTCGCGTCGTCGGTGATCACCGCGCTCGGCGGGCAGTGCAGCTGGACGAGGTCGATGGTGTCGACGCCCAGGTTGCGGCGGGAGCGGTCCAGCCACGCCCGGAAGTTGTCCATCACGTAGTTGGCGGGGACCTGGTCCATCCGCCGGCCCATCTTGGTCACGACGGTGAAGCCGGAGTCGGCGCCGCCGTGGTCGGCCAGGAACCGGCCGACGATCTGCTCGCTGCGGCCGTCGCCGTAGACGTCGGCGGTGTCGTAGAAGGTGACCCCGGACTCGGCCGAGGCCTCGAGCACCGCCCGGGCGTCCTCCTCGCTCACCTCGCCCCAGTCGGCCCCCAGCTGCCAGGTGCCGAGCCCGACGGCCGACACCCTCCGTCCCATCCGTTCGAAGCTGCGCTGCTCCATCTCTCCCTCTCCTCGGGTGCCGGTCACACGCCGGCGGGGGCCGGTCGGACCCGTGCCTCCTCGACCAGGCGGCCGCGTGCCAGCCGGGCGTCGACGGCGGCGGGGCTGAGCACCCGCTTGAGGGCGAGCGCCGCGCAGCCGACGAGTCCGGCACGGTCACCGTACGTCGACGGCAGGATCTGCAGCTCGCGGGTGGCCAGCGCGGAGGCCCGGGCGTAGACCGACTCGCGCACGCCGGCGGCGTAGACGTCGTACGCCGCGGCCATGTCGCCGCCGAGCACGACCGCCTCGGGGTTGAGCAGGTTGATGGCGACGGCGAGCAGCTCGCCGAGCTGGCGGCCGCTCTCGCGGAGCAGCAGCTTGGCCTCGGGGTCGCCGTTGAGGGCGAGGCCGACCAGGTCGCGCACGTGGTGGACCTGCCGCCCCTCCTCCTGCATCCGGGCGACCAGCGACCAGCCGGCGGCCACGGTCTCCAGGCAGCCGGTGTCGCCGCAGCGGCAGGGCCGGCCGGCGGCGTCGGGCACCTTCGCGTGGCCGATGTCGCCGGCGCCGCCGCGGGAGCCGGTGACGATGGTGCGCTTCACGAGCACGCCCAGGCCGATGCCGGTCGACGCCTTCACCACCAGCAGGTCGCTCATCCCGCCGGCCCCGGCGGCGTGGCCGAGGTACTCCGAGCGGGCCAGCGCGTTGGCGTCGTTGGCCAGGAAGAGCGGCGCGTCGGTCACCTCGCCCAGGTACGGCGCCAGCGGGACGTCGTTCCACCCGGGCAGCACCGGGGTGTCGACGCTGACCCCGCGGCGGGAGTCCACCACCCCGGGCAGGCTGACGCCGACGCCGAGCACCGGCGGCAGCGGGGACACCGACGGGTCCGCGGCGTCGGCCGGCTCGGCGGCGGAGAGGTCGGTGAGCAGGCCGCCCAGCTTCTCGGCGACGGCGGGCATCACCTCGTCGGGGCCGGCCCCGAGCTCGAGGTCGAACTCGGCCGAGGCGCGCTCCTCGCCGGCGAGGTCGAAGACGCCGACCTGGGCCCGGGAGCGCCCGATCGCGGCGGCCAGGACCACCCCGGCGTCGGTGTTGAAGACCAGGCTCCCGGGAGGGCGGCCGCCGGTGGAGGCCAGCTCCGCGCCGAGCAGCAGCAGGCCGGCCTCGGTGAGGGCGTGGACGCGGGCCACGACGGCGGTACGCGAGAGGCCGGTGAGGCGGCGCAGGTCCGACCGCGTCGTCGCACGCCCGGAGCGGACGAGATCCAGGAGCTCCCCCGCGGAGGCGAGGTCGCGCCCGGGATCGCGCGCTGGGGGGACGGCTTCGGTCATGGACGACACCCTAGAGCACGGTCTTTTGTCCCGAAAGGACCAAAGGTGGGTTCCTCGAGGACCTTGTGCAGGTCTACTCTGGATCTGATGACCGCGCCGACGCCCGACCTCGTCCTCCCCGCCTGCGACTTCACCGTCTTCGGCGCCACCGGCGACCTCGCCCTCCACAAGCTGCTGCCGGGCCTCTACCACCGCGAGCTCGAGGGCCAGCTCCCCGAGGGGACCCGGATCATCGGCGTCTCCCGGAGCCCCCTGGACGACGCCGGCTACCGCGACCTCGTCAGCCACACGCTCTTCGACCACATCCCCGAGGACAACCTCGAGGCGGGCGCCCTGCACCGGCTCCTGCGCCGGCTGCACCACATCAGCATCGACGCCGGGATGCCCGAGCGCTGGCACGACCTGCACGGCCTGCTCAAGGACCGGCCGGCCGGCGACGGCGAGTCCGGGTCGATCCGGATCTTCTACCTCGCCGTGGCGCCGGACCTCTACGGTCCCATCTGCCACCGCCTGGCCGAGTTCGACCTGGTCACCCGCGAGTGCCGGGTCGTCCTCGAGAAGCCCATCGGCGACGGGCTGGAGTCCTCGCGCCAGATCAACGACGCCGTCGGCGAGGTCTTCGAGGAGCGTCAGATCTTCCGGATCGACCACTACCTCGGCAAGGAGAGCGTGCAGAACCTGCTGGTCACGCGCTTCGCCAACACCTTCCTCGAGCCGCTGTGGAACTCCCGGTGGGTCGACCACGTGCAGATCACCGTCGCCGAGCGGCCGGGCGTGCGCCACCGCACCGACTACTACGAGGCCGCGGGCGCGCTGCGCGACATGGTCCAGAACCACCTGCTCCAGCTGCTCTGCCTGGTGGCCATGGAGCCGCCCACGTACGTCGGCCCGGAGACGGTCCGCGACGAGAAGCTCAAGGTCCTCCAGGCGCTGGCCCCGCTCGTCGGGGAGGACGTGGACCGCAACACGGTGCGCGGCCAGTACGCGTCGTACCCGGACGACATCGGGGTGCCGACGAACACCGAGACCTTCGTGGCGCTGCGCACCGAGGTGCAGAACTGGCGCTGGGCCGGCGTGCCGTTCTACCTGCGCACCGGCAAGCGGATGGCTCGCGACGAGTCCACCATCGAGGTGGTGCTCAAGGAGCCGCCGCACGCGATGTTCCCGCAGAGCGAGGGCGTGACCACCCCGAACCGGCTGACCATCCGGATGAAGCCCGACGAGGGCATGCAGCTGCACGTCACCGCCAAGGTGCCCGGCCCCGGGGGGATCCGCCTGCACCCGGCCTCGCTGGACCTCAGCTACGACACCGCCTTCGACGAGCGGTGCCCCGACCCCTACGAGCGACTGCTGATGGACGTCATCCGCGGCATCCCCACGCTCTTCATGCGCCGCGACGAGGTCGAGGCCGCCTGGGCGTGGGTCACGCCCATCCTCACCCGGTGGCACGACACCTCCACCGAACCCATCCGTTACGCCGATGGCACCCACGGACCCGCCGAAGCGTCCACGCTGTTGTCTCGGGACGGCCGCACCTGGCAGGAGAACCCAGCATGAGCCACTCCACGAACCCGCCCGCGCAGCACTCCTCGGGGCTGCACCCGGTCCTCGCCGAGGTCACCGCGCGGCTGGTCGAGCGCAGCAGCGAGACCCGCGCCGCCTACCTGGCCAAGATCGAGGCGGCCCGCCTGCGCGGGCCCGCCCGCGGCCGGCTGGCCTGCGGCAACCTCGCCCACGGCTTCGCCGCCGCCGCACCCGGCGAGAAGGAGGAGCTGCGCCGCGGCGGCAAGCCGAATTTGGCGATCGTGACCAGCTACAACGACATGCTCTCCGCGCACCAGCCGTACGTCGACTACCCGCCCGTGCTCAAGCACGAGGTGATGCGCGCGGGCGGCATCGCCCAGGTCGCCGGCGGCGTGCCGGCGATGTGCGACGGCGTCACCCAGGGCCGCGCCGGCATGCAGCTCTCGCTCTACAGCCGCGACGTGATCGCGATGGCGACCGCGGTCGCGCTCTCCCACGACATGTTCGACGGCGCGCTGCTGCTCGGCGTCTGCGACAAGATCGTCCCCGGCCTGCTGATCGGCGCCCTCTCCTTCGGCCACCTGCCCGCGGTCTGGGTGCCGGCCGGGCCGATGACCTCGGGCCTGCCCAACAAGGAGAAGGCGCGGGTGCGCCAGCGCTTCGCCGAGGGCAAGGCGGGACGCGAGGAGCTGCTCGAGGCCGAGGCGGCGTCGTACCACTCCCGCGGGACGTGCACGTTCTACGGCACCGCCAACTCCAACCAGCTGCTGATGGAGGTGCTCGGACTGCACCTGCCGGGCTCCTCCTTCGTCAACCCCGGTACGCCGCTGCGCGACGCGCTCACGCTGGCGGCCGCCGAGCGGGCGGTCGCCCGCACCGCGCAGTACGAGGACGCCCCGGCGCTGGGCGAGATGGTCGACGAGAAGGCGATCGTCAACGCCTGCGTGGCGCTGCTGGCCAGCGGCGGGTCGACCAACCACACGATGCACCTGGTCGCGATCGCCCGCGCCGCGGGCATCCAGCTCACCTGGAACGACCTCTCCGAGCTCTCGGACGTGGTGCCGCTGCTGGCCCGGATGTACCCCAACGGACCGGCCGACGTGAACCACTTCCACGCCGCCGGCGGGATCGCCTTCCTGGTCCGGACGCTGCTCGACGCCGGGCTGCTGCACGAGGACGTCGAGACGATCGTGGGTCCCGGCCTGCGGCGCTACACCGAGGAGCCGGTCGTCATCGACGGGGAGCTGAGCTGGCGCCCCGGCCCCGACCGCAGCCTGGACCTCGACGTGCTCCGGCCGGTCGCCGACCCGTTCTCCACCCACGGCGGCCTCCAGGTCCTGCACGGGCCGCTCGGCACCGGCGTCGTCAAGACCTCCGCGGTCGCGCCCGAGCACCGCTTCGTCTCGGCCCCGGCCCGGATCTTCGACGACCAGCAGGACTTCCTGGACGCGTTCAAGGACGGCGAGCTGGACGGCATCGACCTGGTCGCCGTGATCCGCTACCAGGGCCCGGCCGCCAACGGCATGCCCGAGCTGCACAAGCTCACCCCCGCGCTCGGCGTCCTCCAGGACCGCGGCCAGAAGGTCGCCCTGGTCACCGACGGCCGGATGTCCGGCGCCTCGGGCAAGGTCCCGGCGGCGATCCACGTGACCCCCGAGGCCGGCCTCGGCGGGCCGCTCTCCCTGCTCCGCGACGGCGACCTGATCACGCTGGACTCGGACGCCGGCACGCTGACCATCGGCGAGGACGTGGTCCTCGCCGAGCGCGAGCCGACCGGCCACCCGCCGACCGAGGCCGAGTGGGCCGGCACCGGCCGCGAGCTGTTCGCCGCGTTCCGCGCCACCATCGGCCCGGCCGACCAGGGCGCCTCCGTCTTCGGGCTGCCGGCCGTCCCGCCCACCGCCGACGCCCCCACCGCCGACCGGGAGGTCTCCGTTGTCCGCTCCTGAGCTCCCCGGATCCGTGCTCGACGCCGTGCCGGTGCTGCCGGTCGTCGTCGTGGACCGCGTCGCCGACGCCGTACCGCTGGCGCGGGCGCTGGTCGCCGGCGGCCTGCCCGCGATCGAGCTGACCCTGCGCACGCCGGTCGCGCTCGAGGCGATGGCCGCGATCGCGGCCGAGGTGCCCGAGATCCTGCTCGGCGCCGGCACCGTCACCACGCCCGCCGAGGCCGAGGCCTCGGTCGCCGCCGGTGCCCGGTTCCTGGTCTCGCCCGGCTGCACGCCGACGCTGCTGGCCGGGATGCAGGCCACCGGGGTGCCGTTCCTGCCCGGGACCTCCACGGTCTCCGAGGTGATGGCGGTGCTGGAGGCGGGGCTGACCGAGATGAAGTTCTTCCCGGCCGAGGCGGCCGGCGGGGCGCCGTACCTGAAGTCGGTCGGCGGGCCGCTGCCGCAGGCCCGGTTCTGCCCGACCGGCGGGATCACCCCCGCCAGCGCGCCGACCTACCTCGGCCTGGCCAACGTCGGCTGCGTCGGCGGCAGCTGGATCACCCCCGGCGACGCGGTCGCCGGGGGTGACTGGGAGCGGATCAGCAAGCTCGCCGCGGAGGCCGCGGCACTGGGCTGAGCGACCCGCTCACCGGGTGAGGTCGCGCTCCGCGACCGGCCGCACGGGGATGTTCTTGGCCGAGCCCTGGGGCGTGTAGACGATCGACAGCTGCCGCGCGTGGATGTGGCTCCCGCCGCCCGTCTCGCGGGCGACCAGCTGCACCGTGTGGCGCCGCGCCTCGACCGGCACCGCCGCGGTGATCGTGCCGATGCTGCCGGTGCCGTCGTCGAGGTTGGTGACCTCGACGCCGAACGGGTCCTTGATCACCTTCTTGCCGTCGACGCGCAGGTTGATGTTCAGCTGTCCGCGCGGGCTGAAACTGGCGTCGTCCTGGACGGCGACCGTCGCGGTGATCGCCAGGTAGCCCTTCGCCGTTCGGAACTTCTTGGCGACGATCGGCGTGAAGGTGGGCTCGGTGAAGTCGTCGATGTTGTTGGTCCTGGCCGCGCCGAAGACCTTGATCGCCTTCGGCGAGGCGGCGGCCCTGGCGGCCGGGGCGGCGTCGGTGGAGGCCTGGCTGGGCAGGCCGAGGGCGACGACGAGGGCGAACAGGCCGAGCACGAGCCCGACCCGCCCGCTGGTGACGTGCCGGCGGAGCGCGGTGAGGGGAGCGTTCACGGGGAACTCCTGGGGAGTCGTGGACGCGGCCGGACGCCGGGCCCGGGAAGCCTGCGAGGCTAGGGGCGGCCGCTGCGGCGCAGCAACGGGTGTCTAGACGACGTACGACGCCCCCGGCGGCGGACCGCCGGGGGCGTCGGGACGTGATCAGCGCGCGCCGACGTGCGCCGCGCCACCGCTCACCGGTTGAGGCCGCGGGGTGCGACCGTCCTCGCCGGGATCGCCTTGCCCGAGCCCTGGGGCGTGTAGACGATCGACAGCTCGCGGGCGTAGATGAACGTGCCGGTGCCGCCCTCGCGGGCCACCAGCTGCACGTTGTGGAACCGCGCCTTGACCGGGACCACTGCGGTGATCGCGCCGGCCCAGCCGCTCTCGAACCCGGTGTCGTCGTGGGTGATCTCGTAGCCGGAACCGTTGTCCAGGATCAGCTTCCCGTCGACCTTCAGCTGGTAGAAGAGGTGGCCGGCCCCGGCGAGGCTGGAGTCGTCCTGGGTGCCGACCGTGCCGGTGATCGCGAGGTAGCCCTTCCCGGTCCGGAACCGCTTCTTCAGGATCGGCGTGTAGTCGGGTTCGGTGAAGTCGTCGAGCTCGTTGGTGTTGACCGCGCCGAAGACCTTGATCGCCTTGGGCGAGGAGGCCGCCCGCGCGGCCGGTGCGGATTCGGTGGACGCCTGGCTGGGCAGGCCGAGCGCGAGGACGAGGGCGAACAGACCGAGCACGAGCCCGATCCGCCCACTCGTGACGTGCCGGCGCACCGAAGCTAGAGAAGCGTTCACGAGAGAACTCCCTGGGGGGGGTGGTGGACGCGGCCGGGCAGCCGGGTCCGGGGAGCCTGCGACGCTAGGGGCGGCCGCGACGGTCGGGCAACGGCGGTCTAGACGACATGCGACGCCCCCGGCGGCGGACCGTCGGGGGCGTCGGGGGGCGTGGTCAGCGCGCGCCGACGTGCGGCGCGCCACCGCTCACCGGTTGACGCCGCGGGGCGCGACCGTCCGCGCCGGGATCGCCTTGCCCGATCCCTGGGGCGTGTAGACGATCGACAGCTCGCGGGTATAGATGAAGGTGCCGGTGCCCTGCTCGCGGGCCATCAGCTGCACCTTGTGGAACCGCGCCTTGACCGGCACCACGGCGGTGATGGCGCCGGCCCACGCGCTGGCGGACCCGGCGTCGGTGTGGGTGATCTCGTAGCCGGCGCCGTTGCTCAGCACGAACTTGCCGTCGACCTTGAGCTGGTAGCGGAGCTTGCCGGCCCCGGCGAGGCTGGCGTCGTCCTCGGTGCCGACCGTGCCGGTGATCGCGAGGTAGCCCTTGGCGGTCCGGAACCGCTTGGTGACGAGCGGCACGAAGGCGGGTTCGGTGAAGTCGTTGATCGTGTTGGACTTGACGGCACCGAAGACCTTGATCGTCTTGGGCCCTGCGGCCGCTGCAGACGCCTGCGCGGCCTCGCTCGAGGCCTGGGTGGAGGCCTGCGTGGGCAGGCCGAGTGCGAGGACCAGGGCGAACAGACCGAGCACGAGCCCGACCCGCCCACTCGTGACATGCCTGCGCACCGAGGTGAGAACAGAGTTGTCCACGAGAATCTCCCGATAGGAGGAGGGCGCGGACCGAGCTGCCGCACCCGGGGAACCTTCGACGCTAGGCCGCCGCTTCGCGGACGGGCAACCGTTCCCTCGGAAACTGGTCTAGACCAGTCGGCTGGCCCGGGGCTCAGGCCCGGTGGGCGGCGAAGAAGGCCTCCAGCAGGGCCGCCGACTCCCCGGCCAGCACCCCGGCGACCACCTCGGGGCGGTGGTTGAGGCGCCGGTCCCGGACGACGTCCCAGAGGCTGCCGACGGCGCCGGCCTTGTCGTCGTACGCACCGAAGACGACGCGATCGACGCGGCTCAGCACGGCCGCGCCCGCGCACATCGTGCACGGCTCGAGCGTCACCACGAGCGTGCAGCCCGACAGTCGCCATTCGCCGCGGGCGCGGGCCGCGGCCCGCAGCGCCACCACCTCGGCGTGGCCGGTCGGGTCCGCCTCCGCCTCGCGCACGTTGCGTCCCGTGCCGACCACCGCGCCCGCCTCGTCGACGACCACCGCGCCGATCGGGACGTCACCCGTCGCCAGCGCGGCGCGCGCCTCCTCCAGCGCGGCCTCCATCGGGCCGCGCCACCGCCGGTCGCTCACGCCGAGGTGAGCCCGACCGCGTCGTCGAACTGCTCGCCGAAGCCGATGCTGCGCGCGACCTCGGAGAGCATCTCGTCGGGGTAGAGCTCCTCGTCGTCCAGCAGCACCGCCAGGTCCAGCGCCGGCATGCCCAGGTCGTGGAGCAGGTCCAGGTCGCCCGCCGGCGACGGCTCGTCCTCGTCGTCCTCCGGCAGCGGCAGCCCCAGGAACTCCACCGCCGTCGCGGCGAGCTCCCACTCGGTGGCGGCGGTGATGTCGGAGAGCAGCAGCCGCGCCCGGTGCGGCTCGACGCGGACCAGCAGGAAGAAGTCCTCGTCGACCGCGATCATCCCGATGGCGCCGCCCTCGCCCGCGAACCGGCGCAACGCTCCGATCAGGTCCTCGACGTCGTGGGCGTGGTCGGGCACGAGCTCGTCGACCACCCACTCGCCGTCCTCCAGGTACGCGGCGACCGCGAGGTCGGCGTCGGCCTCGGCCTCGTCCAGCTCGTTCATCGCGCGCTCCTCCCCGGGGCGTGGGGCCCAGTGGGACAAGCGTGACACGCGGGTGGCCGCATCGCCAGGGAGTTGGCGGCGGTGTCCGCGCGGTCACCCAACGACTAGGGTGCGAGCATGCGTACCCAGGTCGTCGACCACCCCCTCGTCGCCCACAAGCTGACCCACCTCCGCGACGAGAACACCGACTCACCGACCTTCCGGCACCTGGCCGACGAGCTGGTCACGCTGCTGGCCTACGAGGCCACGCGCGAGGTCCGGGTCGAGCCGCACGAGATCCGCACCCCGGTCGCGCCGACGACCGGCGTCCGGCTCGCCACCCCGCGGCCGCTGGTCGTGCCGATCCTGCGCGCCGGGCTCGGCATGCTCGACGGGATGATGCGGCTGCTGCCGACCGCGGAGGTCGGCTTCCTGGGCATGATCCGCAACGAGGAGACGCTCCAGGCGTCGACGTACGCCGAACGGCTGCCCGACGACCTGTCCGGCCGCCAGTGCTACGTCCTCGACCCGATGCTGGCCACCGGCGGCACCCTCGCGGCCGCGATCCGCTTCCTCGTCGACCGCGGCGCCGACCACATCACCGCGGTCTGCCTGCTCGCCGCGCCCGAGGGCTGCGCGAACCTCGAGAAGGAGATCGCCGACCTCGACGTGCCGATCACCGTGGTCACCGCGGCGATGGACGAGCGGCTCAACGAGAAGGGCTACATCGTCCCGGGCCTGGGCGACGCGGGCGACCGTCTGTACGGCGTCGCCGGCGGCTGATCCGCGCCGGTGGTTGAGGTGCGAGGCGCCCCGGCGCCGAGCCTCGAAACCGCCGCTGCGTAGGTGGTTTCGAGGCTCGCTTCGCTCGCACCTCAACCACCGAGGGTCGCCTCCGATGAGGCGGAGGTCACAGGCTCCCGGCGATGAGACGTCTACCACCGGCGCGGTCGCCTGTGTACGTTCGCGACCACTTGCGCCCTGGAGACATTGGGAGGAACAGGTGCTCATCGGCATCCCGCGCGAGTCGAAGGCAGGCGAGACACTCGTCGCCGCGACCGCGAAAACCGCCACCCAGCTGCGCCAGCTCGGCTACGACGTCATCGTCGAGTCCGGAGCCGGAGACGCCGCCGACCAACCCGACACCGCGTTCGCCGCGGCCGACATCCGCGTCGGCGGTGCCGAGGAGGTGTGGGGCGCCGACGTCGTGATCAAGGTCAACGCCCCCAGCGACGAGGAGATCGCCCGCCTGCGCCCCGGCACGACCGTCATCTCGATGATGGCCCCGGCCCGCAGCCCCGAGCTGCTGGAGAAGCTGCAGGCCGCCGGCGTCACCGCGTTGGCCATGGACGCGGTGCCGCGGATCTCGCGCGCCCAGTCCATGGACGTGCTCTCGTCGATGGCCAACGTCGCCGGCTACCGCGCCGTCGTCGAGTCCGCGCACGAGTTCGGCCGGATGTTCACCGGCCAGGTGACC
Organism: Nocardioides sp. YIM 152588; assembly: GCF_040191335.1. Lineage (NCBI taxonomy): Bacteria > Bacillati > Actinomycetota > Actinomycetes > Propionibacteriales > Nocardioidaceae > Nocardioides > Nocardioides sp. YIM 152588. The sequence continues at coordinate 24,086 of NZ_JBEGDJ010000029.1, forward strand.
GCGGCCGGCAAGATCCCGCCGGCCCGCGTCTTCGTGGTCGGCGCCGGCGTCGCCGGCCTCGCGGCGATCGGCGCCGCCTCGGCGATGGGCGCGATCGTCCGGGCCTTCGACGTACGGCCCGAGGTGGCCGAGCAGGTCGAGTCGATGGGCGCGGAGTTCGTCACCGTCGAGATGGAGCAGGAGGTCTCCTCCGACGGCTACGCCAAGGAGATGTCCGAGGCCCAGGTCGCCGCGACCGCGGCGATGTACGACGAGGAGGCCCGCGCCGCCGACATCGTCATCACCACCGCGCTGATCCCGGGCCGCCCGGCGCCGCAGCTCGTCACCGCCGAGACCATCGCCGCGATGCGCGGCGGCTCGGTGATCGTCGACATGGCCGCCGCCAACGGCGGCAACGCGGCGCTGACGGTGACCGACGAGCGCGTGGTGACCGAGAACGGCGTGACGATCCTCGGCTACACCGACCTCGCCGGCCGGCTCGCGGCGCAGACCTCGCAGCTCTACGGCACCAACATCGTCAACCTGCTCAAGCTGCTCACCCCCGAGAAGGACGGTGAGCTGACCCTCGACATGGACGACGTCGTGCAGCGCGGCATCACCACGGTGCTGGGCGGGGAGTCGATGTGGCCCCCGCCGCCGGTCCAGGTCTCGGCCGGCGCCCCGGCCCCGGCCGCCCCCGAGCCGGTCGAGGCGGCGCCGCCGAAGGCGCCGATGACGCAGGAGCGCAAGCTCGGCATCGTCGGCGTGGCGGCCGCCGCGCTGTTCCTGCTGGTCGGGTTCTCGCCCGCGCAGCTCCAGCTGAACCTGACGGTCTTCGCGCTGGCGATCGTGATCGGCTACTACGTCATCGGGCACGTGCACCACGCGCTGCACACCCCGCTGATGTCGGTGACCAACGCGATCTCCGGGATCATCGTGGTCGGCGCCCTGCTCCAGATCGGCAAGGGCGACACCGCGATCACGATCATCTCGTTCGTGGCGATCCTGCTCGCCAGCATCAACATCTTCGGTGGCTTCGCGGTGACCCGCCGCATGCTCGCCATGTTCTCCAGGAGCTGACTGACATGGACCTCACCTCTGCGTCGGTCGCGGCGTACCTCGTCGCCGCACTGCTCTTCGTCCTCGCGCTGGCGGGCCTGTCCCGCCACGAGTCGGCCAGGCTCGGCAACACCTTCGGCATCCTCGGCATGGCGGTGGCGCTGGTCGCCACGGTCGCCCTGGCCATCGACACCGACATCGACACCCTCGGCACGGTGCTGCTGATCGTCGCCGTCGGCCTGGGCGCGGCGATCGGGCTCAACCTGGCCCGCACGGTCGAGATGACCGGCATGCCCGAGCTGATCGCGCTCCTGCACAGCTTCGTCGGCCTCGCCGCGGTGCTGGTCGGCTGGAACGGCTACCTGCACATCGAGAACCACCCGCACGGGTTCGACGCCCTGGAACTGGAAGCGCTCGGGCTGCTCGGCATCCACAGCGCCGAGGTCTTCATCGGCGTCTTCATCGGCGGCGTCACCTTCACCGGCTCGATCGTGGCCAACCTGAAGCTGTCGGCGAAGATGAAGTCCGCTCCCCTGGTGCTGCCGGGCAAGAACGCCCTCAACCTCGGCGCGCTCGCGCTCTTCGCGGCGCTGACCGTCTGGTTCGTGATCGACCCGCAGCTGTGGCTGCTGATCGTGGTCACCGCGATCGCCCTGGCGCTCGGCTGGCACCTGGTCGCCTCGATCGGCGGCGGCGACATGCCGGTCGTGGTCTCGATGCTCAACAGCTACTCCGGCTGGGCCGCGGCCGCCTCGGGCTTCCTGCTCAACAACAACCTGCTGATCATCGTCGGCGCGCTGGTCGGCTCCTCCGGTGCCTACCTCTCCTACATCATGTGCAACGCGATGAACCGGTCGTTCATCTCCGTCATCGCGGGCGGCTTCGGCATCGAGGCCGGCCCGGCCGAGGACAAGGACTACGGCGAGCACCGGGAGATCCAGGCCGACGCCGCCGCCGAGCTGCTCGCCAACGCCTCGTCCGTCGTGATCACGCCGGGCTACGGCATGGCGGTGGCGCAGGCGCAGTACCCGGTGGCGGAGCTGACCGCCAAGCTGCGCGCCAAGGGCGTCGACGTACGGTTCGGCATCCACCCGGTCGCCGGCCGCCTGCCCGGCCACATGAACGTGCTGCTGGCCGAGGCCAAGGTGCCCTACGACATCGTGCTCGAGATGGACGAGATCAACGACGACTTCCCGGAGACCGACGTCGTCCTGGTCATCGGCGCCAACGACACCGTCAACCCGGCCGCCGCCGAGGACCCGTCCTCGCCGATCGCGGGGATGCCGGTCCTGGAGGTCTGGAACGCCAAGGACGTGATCGTCTTCAAGCGCTCCATGGCCACCGGGTACGCCGGCGTGCAGAACCCGCTGTTCTTCCGGGAGAACAGCCAGATGCTCTTCGGCGACGCCAAGGAGCGGGTGGACGACATCCTGGAGTCGCTGCGCGTGCTGACCTGACGCATCGCGTCGTACGGCGAAGGGCCGGATCCGCCATGGGCGGGTCCGGCCCTTCGTCACATCAGCCCCATGAATCACCGGTCGACAGGTGATTCATGCGCTTGACAGGCATTGCAACGCCTGTCAAGCGTCGGAACCACCGGTCGACCGGTGATTCCGACCGCCGCTCAGCCGCCGATCGGGATCTCCGCCACCGTCTGGTACCGCGGCCGCCCGCCCGGCCCCTCGCCGAGGTGCGAGGCGATCACGGCCACCTCGTAGACGGGCCAACCGGGGCCCTCGTAGGTCTCCAGCAGCCGCACCCAGTTGGTGGTGTCGGCCGGCTGGCGCAGCCGGGCGAGGGTCAGGTGCGGGCGGTACCGCTGGCCGTCCACCTTCGTGCCGACGTTGACCGCGGCGTTGCGGGCCCGACCGGCCATCCGCTCCAGCACGACGTCGGCGGCCTCGCTGACCGGGTCGATCCCGACCGCCAGCACGCGGGTGGTGGCGGCGTCCGGGAAGACCACCGGGCCCTTCAGCCGCAGGTCGGGGATCGGCGTCCGCTCCAGGCCCTCGGCCAGCCGGTCGACGTAGTCGTCGATCAGTTGGTCGTCGACGTCGGGGAGGAACGCCAGGGTGATGTGGAACTGCGCGGGGATCGACCAGCGGAAGTCGGCGGCGGCGCGGCGCGGCTCGAGGAACGCCTCGAGGTGCTCCACGGCCTCCTCCGACGGGATGACGGCGGCGAACAGACGGGTGCCCATCGGTCCATCATCCCGCCCGGCCGGTGCCCGGCGCGCCCCGATATCGCGCGCCGGGCCCGGCGGCGTCAGCGGCAGACCGCGGTCAGCCGCTCGTCCTCCCGCACCGCGTCACCGGCGGCCACGCTGAGCACGTGGCAGCCGGCCGGCACCTCGGCGTACAGATAGCCGCGCTCCCGCTCCGCGGGGACGGCCCGGCCGTCGACGTACAGCACGTCCCCGTCGGCCCCGGCGGCCGGGACGTGGACGGTGGCGACCGTGTTGCCGGGCACCGCGACGCCCACGTCGGTGCGCCCGTCGTGCTGGTGGAACGCGGCACCGATCCGGCCCTTGAGCGTCGGCAGGGTAACGTGGCCCCACTCCAGCTCGCCCGCCTGCGGGCGCACCGTGTAGGTGGCGTAGCCCGGCGTGGTCGGGCGGATGCCGAACAGTCCCTGCGGCACGTTGTACGCCGGCGAGGCGGCCCACGGGTGCGAGTAGGTCATGTTCGACTTCAGCGACGCGTCCCAGGCCTCCGCGGTGGCGCCGGCGCCGTTGCGGATCATGTTGATCCAGCTCCGGGTGCCGTCGTCGGTGAGCAGGTCGAGGGCCAGGTCGCCCCGGTCGCCGTTGTAGAGCGACTCGATCACGAACGCCGCGCAGTAGACGCTGCACCGCATGCCCTGGCCGCCGACGTACTCGGCCGCGCGGGCCGCCCGGTCGGCGTCCGGGACCCCGAACGCGCTGGCGAAGACGCTGGCGTGCACGGCGCGGTGGTCGACCGGGGTGCGGTCCGCGTTGAGGCCGTCGCGGTAGGCGCCGGCGGCGTCGTCCCACAGGTACTCGTTCATCGCGTCCCGCAGCCGGGCGCCGGTGGCGGCGAAGTCGCCGGCGTCGGCGTCCTCACCCACGGCGGTGGCGATCGCGGACATGTCCATGAACGCGCGGTAGCTGATCGCGTTGATCACCGTGTTGTAGGGCCGGAACACGTAGCCGTCGCGCTCGGAGGAGGGCCAGTCGACGATGTCGCAGTCGGTCTGGCTGCTGCAGCCGTTGGAGCGGCTGTCCTTGCGGATCAGGCCGGTCGACTCCTCGACCCACTGGGTCGGCAGCTTGGCGACCAGCTGGTCGTAGCTGCGCTCGAGCTGCGCCAGGTCCCCGGTCTGCTGGTAGCTGTCGTGCATCGCGAGGATCGTGTAGAGCGGCCACTCGGTCGGCCAGGTGCGCCGCGTCAGCAGGTAGTCGATCGAGTAGTTGCCCAGCGTCGGGTCGGACGAGGTGAAGAAGTTCGCCATCATCTGCAGGTAGCTGTCGGCCTCGTAGGGCTCGCGCTCGCGGGTCCAGGAGTCGACGTACAGGTTGTGGTTGGTCGCCTCCACCGTGTTGCGCGAGAGCCGCCAGACCTGGTTGAGGGCGTCGTCGGAGGAGTCGAAGACGGCGCCCTCGGTGTCGAACGGGTAGACCTGCGCCAGCGCCGGGAAGTCCTCGATGCCGAGGCCGGTCGGCGCGCCGAGCACCTCCAGGTAGCGGAAGACGCGCATGCCCCAGGTCTCCAGGTGCTGCTCGCCCTCGGCCAGGGTCCAGACGTCCTTGTACTGGTTGCCGGTGCGCATGTTGGAGCGCACCTCCTGCGGACCCCACAGCTCCTCGCCGAACCGGAGCTCGACCTGCTGGCCGGCGGTGCCGACCAGGTCGGTGCTGAGGCCGCCGATCCAGGTGCGGCCGTAGTCGACGAAGTAGCGGCCCGGCTCCTTCTCGACGACCTCGACGGGCAGCTCGAGCCGCTGCGCGACCTTGTCGGTCGGGGTGGCGACGAGGTCGTCGTACGCCGCCAGCTCGCGCGCCGGCACCCAGGCCGCGTCGTCGAAGCCCGGGCTGTCGAAGCCGACCGGGTACGCCGCCGACCGGATGTTCTCCTTCGGCGCGGTGAAGTAGCCGGTGCCGATCGAGCCGGCCGCCGGGAAGACGGTCTCACCGGGCATCGCCGACCAGTCCGAGCCGGTGCCGAAGGACTCGGTGGAGCCGTCCCGGTAGCCGACGACGAGCTGCGCCTGGAAGCCGCGGTCGCGGGTCGACCAGGCCAGCGCCCCGAGGGCGTTGGCCTCGCCCTGGCGAACCAGGTCGGTGACGTCGAAGCCGTCGTAGCGGGTCTCGCCAGCGATCGAGCGCACCGGGCCGAGGCCCACGAACTCGCCGTTGAGCCAGAGCTTGTAGACGTACTGGCGGCCGGGCTCGGGCGAGGAGCCGGTGGCGAAGACGGTCGCCCACTCGATCTCCTTGTCGGCCGGGGTGACCTCGTCGCGCAGGAACGCCCAGTCCGCGCCGCTCAGGCCGTAGACGCAGTTCTGGCCGGTGCCGACGTTCAGCCGGCCGCCGTCGACGGAGGCGCAGGAGAAGTCGCTGCTGGGGGCGGAGAAGTCGTTGGCGTACAGGACCCGGCCGTCGGCGGCCGTCACGGAGAGGTCGTCCCACGAGCTGCGCTCGAAGCCGCCGGTGCGGAAGCCGATCGTGCCGGAGGAGAAGCGCACGTCGGTGGTGGTGTCGATCAGGCGGTCGTCGAGGTAGGTGCGGACGGTCGAGCCGGCGACCTCGAGCCGGAGCCGGTGGTCCACGCCGCGCTCGAGGTTCACGCCGAGCGGCGTCGAGGAGAGCTGGGCGTAGCCGCCGTTGACCCGCTGGTGCGGGGCGAGGGTGTTGACGCCGTCGCCGCGCAGCTGCCACATCAGGTAGTTGTTGGCGTCCTGGGCGTTGAAGACGATCGTCGCGTTCTGCGTGGTGATCGAGAACGTCGCCTCGAGGGTGTAGTCGTGCCACCCGAGCGGCGCGGGGTCACCCAGCCAGATCGGGGTGCTGGCGTCCCAGTCGCCGCCGAGGGCCGTGCCGAACCGCGCGGGGCGCGACCACGGCGACCGCTTGCCGCCGCCGTCCCAGGTGCGGACCTGCCAGGCGTAGGAGGCGCCGCGGGCGAGCTCCGGGCCGGCGTACGGGACGTTGGTGCTGGCGCCGGAGTCGACGCGGCCGGAGTCCCAGACGAACCGGCCGGCGGCGAGGCGCGAGCGGCTGGTGGCGACCTGGACCTGGTACGCCGTCTGGCCGGCCGACGGCACCTGCCACCCGAGGAGGGGGCCGGTGACGTCGTCGACGTCAGCCGGCGCCGTGCGCTGGCCGACGGTCAGGCCGGTGGGCTGCGGGCTGCCCGAGGGCGACGGGTCTGCCTGTGCCGGCGCGAGCACGGCGCTCAGCAGCGCCACGAGCAGCGCCCCGACGGCGAGCACCAGGATGGATGGGCGGCGACCTGACAACGTTGTCTCCCTCGGTGAGCCTGAAACGATTCAGACGCACGCTAGGGGCTTGGTGACGGCCGTCACAAGGGGCGTGGCCGGATGCGGCCACCCTGCGCCGCCGCGCCACTCGGGGACGCGGCGGCCGGTCATCGCGGCGCGCCGCGCAGCAGGATCCGGGCCCGTACCCGGTGCAGCCGGGGCATCAGGCCGTAGATCACGATCGGCACGGCGACGGTGGAGAGCACGAACGTCCGCAGCACGGGCGGGAGGTCGGCCAGCAGGCCGCCCAGCGCCAGGTTCAGCAGGGTGAGGGTGGGGAAGACGGCGACCCAGATCATCAGGGCGAGCTGATGCTTGGTCGGGGGCGGCACGGGAATCATGGTCAGGCTCCTTCGGGGGTGAGTGATCCGCCCGGGTCGACCGACCCGAGGCGCAGGGCGTGGACGGCGAGGTGCACGTCCTCGTCAACGAGGTCGTTGTTGATCGCGATGGCGGCGGCGGACCCCTCGCCGGCGGCCGTGATGACCTGGGCACGCGGATCGACCACGTTGCCGGCCACCCAGACCCCGGGCTGGCTGGTGCGACCCGTCGGGTCGGCGACCACCCAGCCGGCGTCGTCGGTGGCGCAGCCGAGACCGACGAGCAGGTCGCCGTGCGGCACGAACGCCGGCCGGACGAAGACGGCGTCGCGTTCGACGCGGCGTCCGTCGGCCAGCTCGACGCCGGCCAGCCGGTCGTCCTCGACCGCCAGGCGCGCGACCGCCCCCTCGACGACCTCGATCCCCCGGGCGCGCAGCATCTCGCTCTCGGAGTCGCCCAGCGGCACGCCGCCCTCGAAGAAGGTGACGTCGCCAGACCACTGGCGGACGATCAGCGCGTGGGCCACCGCCCCGGCGCCGCCGAGGACGCCGAGGCGCCGATCGCGGACCTCGTGGCCGTGGCAGTACGGGCAGTGCAGCAGGTCGCGGCCCCACCTCTCGCGCACCCCGGGGAGGTCCGGCAGCACGTCGCGCAGGCCGGTCGTCACCAGCACCCGGCGGGCGAGCAGGAGGTCGCCGCCGGCGAGCGCGACGGCGAAACCGCCGGCCCCGGCCCGCCGGACCGCGGTGACCCGGCCGGCGACCAGCTCGCCGCCGTAGGAGGCGATCTCGGATCGTCCCGTCGCCAGCAGCTCGGACGGCGGGAGCCCGTCGCGGGAGAGGAAGCCGTTCATCCTCCCGGCGGAGGCGTTGCGGGGCGCGCCGGCATCGACCACGACCGTGCGTCGACCGGCGCGGGCGAGGACGAGGGCGGCCGAGAGTCCGGCGGCCCCGCCGCCGACGACGACCACGTCGTACCGGGACGGTGTGGAGGTGAAGGTCTCAGTCATGCCACGAGCGTCGCCGCCGCGATCCCCGGCGACAACGAGTGTTGCCATTCCTGGGAATCGGGCGCTGCAATGGTCCCGTGACCCACCCCGCCGGCGACCCCGGTGCCCTGAGCGCGGCCCTCGAGCTGGTCGGTCCCCGGCTGCGCAGCGTCCGCGAGTCGCGCGGGATCACCCTGACCGACGTCGCGGGCCGTACCGGCATCTCCAAGAGCACCCTGTCGCGACTCGAGAACGGCCAGCGCAAGCCCAGCCTCGAGCTCCTGCTCCCGCTCGCCCAGGCCTACCAGGTGCCGCTCGACGACCTGGTCGGCGCGCCCGAGGTCGGCGACCCCCGGATCCGGCTCAGGCCGCGGCGGGTCAACGGCCGGCTGGTCGTGCCGCTGACCCGCCATCCGGGTGAGGTCCAGGCGTGGAAGATCGTGGTTCCGGCTCGGCAGTCGGTACCGCAGCCCCGCAGCCACGACGGCTACGAGTGGCTCTACGTCCTGACGGGGCGGATGCGGCTCGTGCTCGGCGACCGGGACCACGTCCTCGGCCCCGGCGAGGCCGCCGACTTCGACACCCGGGTGCCGCACTGGTTCGGCAGCACCGGCGAGGGGCCGGCGGAGCTGCTGAGCATCTTCGGGCGTCCCGGCGAGCGGATGCACGTGCGCGCGACGTCGCAGGGCGAGGACTGATCCGATGCCGGTCCTCCGCACCAAGCTGCACCTCCCGGTGCCCCGGCGGCGGCTGGTGCCGCGCGGTCGGCTGGTCGACCGCCTCGACGCCGACACGCCCCCGCGCCTGGTCCTGGTCGCCGCGCCCGCCGGCTTCGGGAAGACCACGCTCCTCACCCAGTGGCTGGAGCGCTGGGTGGGCGAGGCGGGCGAGGCCGACCGCCGGGTGGCCTGGCTGGCGCTGGACCCGGTCGACGCCGACGTACGGCGGTTCCTGACCCTCGTGATCGCGGCCGTCCGGACCGCAGCACCCGAGGCCGGCGTCGAGGCGGCCGCGCTGCTGGAGGGCACCGCCACCCCCGACCCCCGGACCGTCGTGTCCAGCCTGGTCAACGACCTCGACCTGCTGTCCGGGCGGACGGTGCTGGCCCTCGACGATTACCACGTCCTCGACGACCGCAGCGTCCACGACGTCGTGGGGTTCCTGCTCGACCACCTGCCGCCCCAGGTCACCCTGGCGATGACGACCCGCGCGGATCCCCCGCTGGCGCTGCCCCGGCTGCGCGCGCGGGGCGAGATGGTGGAGATCCGCGCCGGGGACCTCCGCTTCACGCCGGAGGAGGCCGACCGCTTCCTCAACGGTGTGATGGATCTGAGCCTGCCACCCGCGCTCGTGGACGCCCTGGAGAGCAGGACCGAGGGCTGGGCCGCCGGGCTCCAGCTCGCCGCGCTCTCGGCGGCCGCCCGGGCCGACGGCGACGTCGCCGCCTTCGTCGAGGCGTTCTCCGGCAGCCACCGCTTCGTGCTCGACTACCTGGTCGAGGAGGTGCTCGACCGGCAGCCTCCTTCCGTCCGGCAGTTCCTTCTCGCCACCTCCGTGCTCGACCAGCTGTGCGGGGACCTGTGCGACGCCGTCACCGGCGGTGCCGACGGGGCCGACCAGCTGCACGCGCTCGAGCGCGCCAACGTCTTCCTGGTGCCGCTGGAGGAGGAACGGCGCTGGTACCGCTACCACCACCTCTTCGCCGAGGTCCTCCGCGCGCGGCTCTCCACCCAGCAGCCCGAGCGGGTCGGCGGGCTGCACGCCGCCGCGAGCCGGTGGTACGCCGGCGAGGGGATGGTCCCGGACGCCATGCGGCACGCCCTCGCGGGCGGTGACCACGAGCGCACCGCCGACCTGTTCGAGCTGGACGTCCCGCGCCTGCGACGCGCCCGCGACGTCCGCGCGCTGGAGGAGTGGCTGGTCGCCCTGCCCGAGGAGGTCGTGCGCCGCCGGCCGCTGCTCGCCGTCCAGATGGCGTGGCTGCACCTGTCCGCGGGGGACGTAGCGGGGGTCCCGGGTTGGCTCGATGCGGTCCAGTCGGGCCTCCGCGGGGCGCCCGCGCCGCTCGCCGCGCCCGCCGCGCTGGCCGACGCGGCGCGGGACCGGGAGGCGGAGCTCGGCTCGCTGCCCGCGGTCGTCGCGATGTACCGCGCCTCCGTCGCCCAGGCCGCCGGCGACGTCGAGGACACGATCGCCCGGGGACGCGAGGCGATCGACCTGGCGGGACCCGACGACCACTTCCCGCGCGCGGCCGGGGCGGCGTTCGTCGGCATGGCCGCCTGGGCCGAGGGCGACCTGGAGGCGGGCGTGGAGGCGTTCACCGAGACTGCCACCGGCCTGGCCGCGGCGGGCATGGTGGCCGACGAGCTCGGCACGACGGTGATGCTCGCCAGCCTGTGGCTCGGGCTCGGCCGGCCCGACGAGGCGCGGCGCCTCTACGAGCGGGCGGTCACCCGGGCCGACAGCCACCCCGGCCCGGTGCTGAGCACGACCGGCGACCTCCACGTGGGGCTGGCCGACGTGCTCCGCGAGCAGGGTCACCTCGACGAGGCGGCGCACCACCTCGAGGTGGCCAGGTCGCTGGGCGACGCCGCTTTGCTGCCGGAGCACCGGCACCGGTGGTTCACCGCGATGGCCGGCCTGCTGCGCACCCGCGGCGACCTCGACGCGGCGGTCCGGATGCTCGACGAGGCGGAGCCGCTCTTCCGCCCCGGCTTCTACCCCGATGTCCGGCCGATCGCGGCGACCCGGGCGCAGTTGTGGCTCCTGCTGGGGCGGCACGAGGAGGCCGAGGGGTGGGCGCGCGCCCGCGGTGTCACCGCCGACGACCCGCCGGAGTTCCTCGCCGAGCACGACCAGCTCACGCTGGCGCGGCTGCTCGTCGCCGGCTCCCGTGCACGGGACGCGCTGCCGCTCCTGGACCGGGTGGTCGGCGCCGCGGAGGCCGCCGGCCGGGGCGGGAGCGTCGTCGAGGCGTACACCGTGCGGGCCCTCGCCCACGACGCCGCCGGGAGCGCCGGCCCCGCCCTCGACGACCTCGCTGCGGCCCTGGCGACCGGGGTCCCCGTCGGCTACCGACGCCTCATCCTCGACGAGGGCGGGTCGATGATCCGCCTGCTGGAGCGCCTCGCGGCCGCGGGCGACCCTCACGCCCCGCTCCTGCTGGACGCCCGACCCGGCCCCGCCGCCCGCGCGACCGCGGCGCGCGGCGGTCCCGAGGGTCTCAGCGACCGGGAGCTCGAGGTGCTGCGGCTGCTGGCGACGGAGCTCAGCGGTCCGGAGATCGCCGGCCGGCTCTTCGTCTCGGTGAACACGCTGCGCACCCACACCAAGCACATCTTCACCAAGCTCGACGTCAACAACCGGCGCGCCGCCGTCCGTCGCGGCGGCGAGCTCGGGCTGCTGTGACCGGGTCCCGCCCCGCGACTCACCCCGCCGGTCACATCACGTGGTGATGCGCGCTCACCAGGCCGGTTCCTAGCGTCACGGGCATCGCCGGACACCCCGTCCGGCTCGACCGACAGGGACCGACATGACCGTCACCGCCCGCGGCCTGACACAGGCCTCCGCCGTCGCCGCCGTGATCGCCGGCGTCCTCTTCATCGGCGTCCAGCTGGGGCACCCCCACTTCGACGCCCAGTCCATCCAGACCACCGAGGTGAAGGTGCGCGACACCCTGAAGGTGGTCATGTGCGTGCTCTCGCTCGCGGGCATCGCCGGGCTCTACCTCAGCCAGGTCCGCCGCAACGGCGTCCTCGGGCTGATCGGGTGGCTCGTCCTCAGCCTCGGCTACCTCCTGATGGTGGGCATGACCTTCGCCGCCGCCTTCGTGCTGCCGACCATCGCCGCCTCCGATCCCGAGTACGTCGACGATGCGATCGCCGTGGTGACCGGCGAGTCACCCGTGGGGGACGTCGGCGCCTTCGCGACCGTCATCCAGCTCCAGGGAGCGGCGTACCTCGCCGGTGGCCTGCTGCTCGGGATCGCGCTGCTCCGCGCCCGCGTCCTCGCGCGGTGGGCGAGCGCCCTGCTCGCGGTCGGCGGCGTGGTCACCGTCGCCCTGTCGGTGATGCCCGACGCGTTCTACCGGCTGCTGGCCTTCCCCAACGGCATCGCGATGATCGGCCTCGGCGTCTCGCTCTGGCTGAGCCAGCGGGAGACGTCGCGCGAGCCCGCCACCGCCGACGACCTCGCGCCGGTCCGATGAGCACCCGCGAGCGGGGCTGGCCGGTACCGGTCGGGCTGGCGGCCCTCAGCGCGATCCCGGTGGCCGCCGGCCTGCTGCGACTGGTCCAGCTCTCCGGCGGGGCGACCCCGCTGCCCGCCGACCCGCGCTTCTCCGGCTTCCCGCTCGCGCTCGTCGCGCACATCATCGGGTCGGCGACGTTCGCCCTGGTGGGCATCGTCCAGCTCGTGCCCCGCCTCCGCCGCCGGCACCTGGACCGGCACCGCCGGACCGGCCGGGTGCTGGTCGCGGCCGGGCTGGTCGTGGCCGGGTCGGGGCTGTGGCTCACCCTGTTCTACGCGGCCCATCCCGGGACCGGGCCCCTGCTCCTCGCCCTGCGCCTGCTCGTCGGGTCGTCCGTGGCGGGCTTCCTCCTGCTGGGGATCGCGGCCGCACGCCGCCACGACGTCCCCGCGCACCGCGCCTGGATGATCCGTGCCTACGCGCTCGCGCTGGGGGCGGGCACCCAGGCCTTCACCGAGGGCATCGGCGGCGCCCTGCTCGGCACCGGGGAGCTGCGCGGCGATCTCTACAAGGCCGCCGGGTGGCTCCTCAACCTCGCCGTCGCGGAGGCGCTCATCCGGAGGCCCGGCCGACGGCCTGCCGCACCGGGGCCGGCACGTTCCGCGCTGGTGGTGCAGCAATGACCGCGCGCGCGACGTACGCCATCCGGGTGGCGGGCCACCTCGAGGACCACTGGGCCGACCGGCTCGGCTGCGCCGACCTCCGGCGGGAGGAGCGCGGGACCACCTCGCTCGTCGTCGCCGTCACCGACGACGCCCAGCTCCAGGGCGTCCTCGGCTCGCTGAGCGATCTCGGTGCGTCGCTGCTCGAGCTGCGCGTCGTAGAACGGCGCTGACGGCAGTGGCAGCCCGGCGCCCTCTCGGAGCGAGCGGGTCAGATCAGGCCGCGGCGCACCGCGTGCACCACGACCTCGATCGTCGACCCCACGCCCAGGTCGTCGGCGGCCGCGCGCAGGCGCCGCCGCACGGTGCGGTCGGAGACGTCGAGCTGGCGGGCGATGGAGCCGATGGTGCGCCCGGTCGCGACCAGCTCCAGCACGGCGACGTCCTCCGACCCCGCCTCCCAGGAGAAGCCCGAGTCCGCCGGAGCGTCGATCCGAGCGCTCACGGGGCTCCGGCGCCGCCGACCACGATCACGGTCAGGTGGCGCGGTCCGTGCACGCCCTCCACGCGGGAGAGCTCGATGTCGCTGGTCGCGCTGGGGCCGCTGATCCAGGTGAGCGGCCGCTGCGGGTCGAGCAGCGCCACCGCGTCCGGCACGTCCGGCACGACCTGGTCGGCGTGGACCACGCAGACGTGGCGGTCCGGGACCAGCGTGATCGCACGGCGGCCCTGGTCGGCCTGGTGGTCCAGCACGATCGTCCCGGTCTCGGCGATGCCGACCCGGCAGGCCGTGACCACGGCGTCGACCGCGTCCAGCGCGGCGGCGCTCAGGCCGTCGTCGGGGAGCACCTCGCCGTCGATCCCGGCCACCACCTCGCGGGGCAGCGCGTCGGGGACGACCACCCGGGAACCGGCCGGCACCGCGTCGGCGACCGCCGCTGCGACCCCCTCGGGGCCGCAGCGCACGACGACCGCGCGGTAGTCCTCGACCCGCTCGGCGAACAGGTCGAGCACCTGCTCCGGCGAGGCCGCCACGGCGCCCGGCGGCGCCACCACGGGCGACTGCTCGGCGGCGGTGGGCTCGACGTCGGCCAGGGCCGCGCGGACCCGGCCCAGGATCTCCTCGCGGGCGCTCATCGGCTGCTCCTGGGCTCGGTGATGGGTGGTTTCGAGGCTCGCTCCGCTCGCACCTCAACCACCGGCAGCGCTCGCACCTCAACCACGGGGGGTCTCCTTCCGGCCGCCATCCGTCCGCTCCCACCAGGCGCGGAAGGACTCCGCCGGAGGCACGGGCATGTCGCGCGCGTCCGTCCAGGCCGCGCCCGGCCCGGGCAGCCGGCCCAGCGTCGTACGACGCCGGCCGAGCACCTTGCCGGCCAGGCCGGAGAGCCTCTCGAGCCGGCCGAGGCGGCCGCCGTCGCCGAACGCCCACGCCGCTCCGCGGAACGCCGCGGCCTCGGGCTTGGGCAGCCGGTCGTCGCGGTGGCCGTCGACCACCTTCGAGCGCAGGTGCACCAGCACCTCGGGGATGTCGATCCGCACCGGGCACGCCTCGAAGCAGGCGCCGCACAGCGTCGAGGCGTAGGGCAGCGAGTCGGTCTGCGGGTCACCCGTGCCCTTGAGCAGCGGGTTGAGGATCGCGCCGATCGGGCCGGGGTAGACCGAGCCGTAGGAGTGGCCGCCGGTGCGCTCGTAGACCGGGCAGACGTTGAGGCAGGCCGAGCAGCGGATGCAGCGCAGCGCCTGGCGGCCGACCTCGTCGGCGAGCGCCCGGGTGCGGCCGTTGTCGAGCAGCACCACGTGCACCTCCTGCGGGCCGTCGCCGGGCGTCACGCCGGACCAGGTGGAGGTGTAGGGGTTCATCCGCTCGCCGGTCGAGGAGCGCGGCAGGAGGCGCAGCAGCGGGTCGAGCTCGTCCCAGGTGGGGACGACCTTCTCGATGCCGACCACGGAGACCAGCACCTCGGGCAGGGTCAGGCACATCCGGCCGTTGCCCTCGGACTCGACGACCACCAGCGTGCCGGTGTCGGCGACCGCGAAGTTGGCACCGGAGACCGCCACCTTGGCGCGCAGGAACTTCTCGCGCAGGTGCTCGCGGGCGGCGCCGGCCAGCACCGCCGGCTCGTCCGTCAGGTCGTCCGGCGCCGGCCGGCCCACTCCTGCCATCTCGCGGAGGAAGATCTCGCGGACCTCGGCGCGGTTGCGGTGGATCGCGGGCACCAGGATGTGGCTGGGCAGGTCGCCGCCGAGCTGGACGATCAGCTCGGCGAGGTCGGTCTCCCAGGCCGCGATGCCGGCTTCGGCGAGCGCCTCGTTGAGGCCGATCTCCTGGGTGACCATCGACTTGACCTTGACCACCTCGTCGACCGCGTGCCGCTGCGCGACCGCGGTGACGATGGCGTTGGCCTCGGCGGCGTCGCGGGCCCAGTGCACGATCGCGCCGCGGGCGGTCAGCGACTCCTCGAGGCGGACCAGGTTCTCCTCCAGCGAGCGCAGGGCGCGGTCCTTGACCGCCGCGCCGGCGAGCCGGACGTCCTCCCAGTTCTCCACCTCCCCGACGACCGCCGCGCGCTTGGCGCGGATGGTGCCGGTGGCGTGGGCCAGGTTGTGCCGCAGCTGGGTGTCGGCCAGGGCCTCCCGCGCCGCAGTCGGGAACTTCGGCATGCCGACGAAGGTGCCGCTCATCGGGCCGCCCCCCTCGACGCCGGCGCCGGCTCGTCCTCGGTGGCGGCCAGGATCTCGGCCAGGTGCATCACCCGGACGCCGCTGCGCTGCCGGTCGAGCAGGCCGCCGATGTGCATCAGGCACGAGTTGTCGCCGGCCACCAGCACCTCGGCACCGGTCTCGCGCACGTGGCGGACCTTGTCGCTGCCCATCGCGACCGACGTGTCGGCGTTCTTCAGCGCGAACGTGCCGCCGAAGCCGCAGCACTGGTCCGCGCCGGGCAGCTCGACCAGGCGCAGCCCGCGCACGGACTCCAGCAGCCGCCGGGGCCGGTCGCCGACCCCGAGCATCCGCAGGGAGTGGCAGGTCGGGTGGTAGGTCACCTTGTGCGGGAAGTACGCGCCCACGTCGGTCACGCCGAGGACGTCGACGAGGAACTCGGTCAGCTCGTACGTTGGCGGCGCCTCCGCCACGGCGCGCGCGAGGCCGGGGTCGCTGCCGTTGTCGGCGGCGCGCTTGGCGACCAGCCCGTGCTGGTGCCGCGCGGAGCCGGCGCAGGAGCCGGACGGCGTCACCACGGCGTCGTACCCGGAGAAGGCGTCGACGAACGAGCGGACCGCGGGCACCGCCTCGTCCAGGTAGCCGGTGTTGACCATCGGCTGACCGCAGCAGGTCTGGGCCTGCGGGAAGTCGACCTCCACCCCGAGACGGCGGAGCAGCCGTACGACGGCGGCCCCCGTGCCGGGGAACATCGCGTCGTTCACGCAGGTGACCATGAGCGCTACGCGCATGGTGGTCATCCTGCCTGACTGCCGAAGACCCGGGCCTCGGCGGCGTCCCAGTCGAGGCCGGGGCGCGGCTGGTACTGCCGGACGTCGTAGGAGCGGCGGATCAGCGCGCGCATCGAGGCCAGGTCCGGGAGGTCGGCGCCGAGCGTGCGGCCCTGCACGAGGACGTTGCCGAGCGCGGCGGCCTCGGTCGGGCCGGCGATCACGGGCAGGCCGCAGGCGTCCGCGGTGAGCTGGCAGAGCAGCGCGTTCTGGGAGCCGCCGCCGACGATGTGGACGACCTCGAGGTCGACCCCGGCGAGCTCGGCGGCCGTGCGCACGTTGCGGCGGTAGGCGACGACGAGGCTGTCGAGGATGCAGCGGGCGATCGCCACCGGGGAGGCGGGCTCGGGCTGGCCGGCCTCCTTGGCCAGCGCGACGACGCGCTCGGGCATCGGGTCGCTCGCGGTGCCCGGCGCCAGCAGGCGCGGGTCGTTGATGTCGATCACGGTGCGCAGCGGCTCGAACTCCGCGGTCGCGGCGAGCAGGCCCTGCAGCGTCAGGCCGAGGCGACGGCCGTCCCAGGCGCGCATCGACTCCGAGAGCACCCACAGGCCCATCACGTTCTTGAGGAAGCGGATGGTGCCGTCGACGCCGCCCTCGTTGGTGAAGTCGGCCTGGCGGGCCGCCTCGGTGACCACGGGCTTCTCCAGCTCCAGGCCGACCAGCGACCAGGTGCCCGAGGAGATGTAGGCGAACCGATCGGTGCTGGCGGGCACGCCGACGACCGCCGAGGCGGTGTCGTGGGAGCCCACGGCCACCACCGGTACGCCGGCGCCGACCCCGACCTCGCGGGCCACGTCGGGCAGCAGCGGGCCGACCACCGAGCCGGCGTCGCGCAGCGGCGGGAGGATCGACCACGGGATGCCGAGCTCGCGGCACAGGTCGATCGCCCAGGTGCCGTCGTTGACGTCGTACAGCTGGGTGGTGGAGGCGTTGGTGCGCTCCGCCCCCATCTCGCCGGTCAGCCAGTAGCCGAGCAGGTCCGGCAGGAGCAGCAGCGCGTCGGCGGACTCCAGCGCCGCGGTGCCGCGGGCGGCGACGAGCTGGTAGATCGTGTTGAACGCCAGCTGCTGGATGCCGGTGGTGCCGTACAGGCGGGCGGCGCCCACCTTGTCCAGCACCTGCGCGGCGATCCCGTCGGTGCGCGGGTCGCGGTGGCTGAACGGGTTGCCGAGCAGCTGGCCGTCTCGGTCCAGCAGGCCGTAGTCGACCGCCCAGGAGTCGATGCCGATGCCGTCCAGGGGGCCGGTGCGGGCGACCTCGCGGATGCCGACCAGCATCTCGCGGTGGATGCCGAGGATGTCCCAGAAGAACGAACGTCCCGCCCGGACCGCCCCGTTGGGGAAGCGGTGCAGCTCGTTGAGCTCGATGCCCGACGGGCTGATCCGCCCGGACATCACGCGTCCGCTGGTGGCGCCGAGGTCGACGGCGGCCACGCGGACCGACTGCTTCGCGGCGCCCTGGGGGGCGGCCTGGACAGGCACGTTCATTCCTCCGTTCGGCCCGCGCTCAGCGCAGGAACGCGGCCGCGACGCCGGCGTCGACCGGGATGTGCAGGCCGGTGGTGTGGCTCAGCTCGTCGGTGCAGAGGACGAAGACCGCGTTGGCGATGTTCTCCGGCAGCACCTCGCGCTTGAGGATGGTGCGCTGGGCGTAGAACTTGCCCAGGTCCTTCTCCTCGACGCCGTAGACCGCGGCGCGGTTCGCGCCCCAGCCGGAGGCGAAGATGCCCGAACCGGCGACCACGCCGTCGGGGTTGACGCCGTTGACCTTGATGCCGTGCTCGCCGAGCTCGGCGGCCAGCAGGCGCACCTGGTGCGCCTGGTCGGCCTTGGCGGCGCCGTACGCGACGTTGTTGGGGCCGGCGAAGATCGAGTTCTTCGAGGAGATGTAGACGATGTCGCCGCCCATCTCCTGCTCGATCATCACCTTCGCGGCGGCCTTGGCGACCAGGAACGAGCCCTTGGCCATCACGTCGTGCTGGAGGTCCCAGTCCTTCTCGGTGGTCTCCAGGAGCGAGCGCGACAGCGACAGGCCGGCGTTGTTGACCACGAGGTCGATGCCGCCGAAGGCCAGCGCCGCGGCGTCGACGGCGGCCGCGACGGCGGCCTCGCTGCTGACGTCGACCTGGACGCCGACGGCCACGTCCGGGCCGCCGATCTCGGCGGCCGCGGCCTGCGCGTTCTCCAGCGACAGGTCGGCGATGACGACGCACGCGCCCTCGGCGGCCAGCTTGACCGCGGTCGCCTTGCCGATGCCGGAGGCGGCGCCGGTCACGAACGCGACGCGGGTGGCCAGCGGCTTCGGCTTCGGCATCCGCTGGAGCTTGGCCTCCTCCAGCGCCCAGTACTCGATCCGGAACTTCTCGGACTCGTCGATCGGGGCGTAGGTGGACAGGCCCTCGGCGCCGCGCATCACGTTGATGGCGTTGACGTAGAACTCGCCGGCGACGCGGGCGGTCTGCTTGTCCTTGCCGAAGCTGAACATGCCGACGCCGGGCACCAGCACGATCAGCGGGTCCTTGCCGCGGATCGCCGGGGAGTCGGCGTCCGCGTTGCGGTCGTAGTAGCCCTGGTAGTCCTCGCGGTAGGCCACCGCGAGCTCCTTGAGGCGGGCGATGGAGTCCTCGACCGAGGCGTCGGCCGGCAGGTCCAGGACCAGCGGCTTCACCTTGGTACGCAGGAAGTGGTCGGGGCAGGAGGTGCCCAGCGCGGCCAGGCGCGGGTGCTCCGCGGCGGCCAGGAACTCCAGCACCACGTCGGCGTCGGTGAAGTGGCCGACCATCGGGCGGTCAGCGGACGCGATGCCGCGGATGGTCGGGGCCAGCGCGGCCGCCTTCGCGCGGCGCTCGGCCTCGGGCAGCGCGCCGTAGCCGTCGAGCGCGGGACCGAACGGCTCCGTCTTGGAGTGCTCGGCGATGTAGGCCGCGGCGGTGTCGATGATCCAGAGGGAGTTCTTCTCCGACTCCTCGCTGGTGTCGCCCCACGCGGTGATGCCGTGGCCGCCGAGGATGCAGCCCACCGCCTGCGGGTTCTTCTCCTTGATCGCGGCGATGTCGAGGCCGAGCTGGAAGCCGGGGCGACGCCACGGGACCCAGACGACCTTGTCGCCGAAGATCTTGTGGGTCAGCGCCTCGCCGTCGACGGCGGTCGCGATCGCGATGCCGGAGTCGGGGTGCAGGTGGTCCACGTGCGGGGCGTCGACCAGGCCGTGCATGGCGGTGTCGATCGACGGCGCCGCGCCGCCCTTGCCGTGCAGGCAGTAGTCGAAGGCCGCGACCATCTCGTCCTCGCGCTCGACGCCCGGGTAGACGTCGACGAGCGCGCGCATCCGGTCCAGGCGGAGCACCGCCAGGCCGGACTCCTTGAGGGTGCCGAGGTCGCCGCCGGAGCCCTTGACCCAGACCAGCTCCACGGGCTGACCGGTGACCGGGTCGGTCTCGGTGCCCTTGGCAGAGGTGTTGCCGCCCGCGTAGTTGGTGTTCTTCGGGTCGGCGCCGAGGCGGTTGGAGCGCGCGATCAGCGCGGCTGCTGCGGGGTTCGTCATGATGCCCTTCTCGAGGTAATCGACGGTGGGTGCTGGGTTGCTCCGGTGGTGAGGTGGGAGCGGAGCGAGCCTCGGAACCGAGGCGGTCATATGCAGTTGGTGCCCCGGGGGGGTCGGGGATCCACAGGGCCGAGCCCCCGTGCGTGGGTCAGGTCCAGGACATCTGGGTGCCGCCGACGCGCTCGGCCTCGATCTGCTCCTGGTAGCCGGACTCGGCGTAGGCGCGCATCGGGTCGGCCGGCAGACCGCGCTCCTCCCGCCAGGCGGCGAGGTCGGCGCGGACATCGGTGTAGAAGGCGTCCATGAGCACCTGGTGGGCGCCGAGCACGTCGCCGGCCTCCTGGGCCGCGGCGAGCGCGTCCCGGTCCACCAGCAGCGCGCGGGCGGTCATCTCCTGCACGTTGAGCACGGAGCGGATCTGGCCGGGGATCTTCTCCTCGACGTTGTGGCACTGGTCGAGCATGAACGCCACGTCGCTGTCGGGGCCGTAGCCGCCGCCCCGGATCACCTCGAACATGATCCGGAAGAGCTGGAACGGGTCCGCCGAGCCGACGATCAGGTCGTCGTCGGCGTAGTAGCGGCTGTTGAAGTCGAACGAGCCGAGCTTCCCCAGTCGCAGCAGCTGCATGACGATGAACTCGATGTTCGTGCCGGGCGCGTGGTGGCCGGTGTCGAGGCAGACGACGGCCCGGTCGCCGAGGGCGGCCACCTGGGCGTACGACGTGCCCCAGTCCGGGACGTCGGTGTGGTAGAACGCCGGCTCGAAGAACTTGTACTCCAGGACCAGGCGCTGGTCGTCGCCGATCCGCTCGTAGATCGTGGCCAGCGACTCGGCCAGCCGGTCCTGGCGGCCGCGGAGATCGGCCTGGCCCGCGTAGTTGCTGCCGTCGGCGAGCCAGATCTTCAGGTCGCGGGACCCGGTCGCGTCCATCACGTCGATGCACGCGAAGTGGTGGTCGATCGCCTTCTGGCGGATCTTCGGGTCGACGTGGGTCAGGGCGCCGAACTTGTAGTCGTCGTCCTGGAACGTGTTGGAGTTGATCGTGCCCAGCGCGACCCCGTGGTCGGCGGCGTGGGCGCGGAGCTTCTCGTAGTCGTCGACGTGGTCCCACGGGATGTGCAGGGCCACGGACGGCGCCAGGCCGGTGAACCGGTGGACGGTCGCGGCGTCGGCGATCTTCTCCTCGACCGAACGGGGGGTGCCCGCGGTGCCGAAGACCTTGAAGCGGGTTCCGGAGTTGCCGAACGCCCACGAGGGCAGCTCGATGGCCTGGCCCTCCAGCTGAGCCGCGATCGCGGCGAAGTCAGTCATGACGAGATGCTTCCTTGTGCGTCGGTGGTGCGGGCGAGCTGGTCGTCGAGGTTGAACACCTCGCGGAGCAGCACGAAGTTCTGGTCGGGTGCCCGGCCGTCGATGCCGGTGAAGAACTCGGCCATCTGGGCCTGCCACCGGGCGTTCACCTCGGTGGCGTCCATGGCGGCCTGGGCTGCCTGGAGATCATCGGCCTCGACGTAGCCGATGAGCAGCCCGTCGTCCTCCCGCAGGAACAGGGAGTAGTTCCGCCAGCCGGTCTCGTCCAGCGCGTGGAGCATGTCCGGCCAGACGGCCTGGTGACGCTCGACGTACTCGTCCATCCGGTCGGGACGGATCTGGAGACTGAAGCAGTAGCGGGGCATGGGTGGCGCTTCCTCCCTGTTGCCTGCGGGTGGGACGTGGCTGGGTGGTGCTGGTGACGGGCCTCGACCCGATCGGTCCCGGCCGGTCGACGGGGTACGCCGACCGGCCGGTCACCGATCAGAAGTCGAAGTCGTCGATGTTGTCGGCGTTGAAGACGAACGGGTCGCCCAGCAGGACGGAGCCGCCCTCCTCGACGGTGTACTCGCCCAGGTCGCCGGCCTCGAAGGTGTCGCCGGCCTCGCCGGTGATGTCACCCTCGATCAGGGCCTTGGTGGCGTAGGCGGCCAGGTAGCCGAGGTCGGCCGGGTTCCACAGCGCGAACGCGGTGACGGTGCCGTCCTTGACGTACTCGCGCATCTGGTTCGGGGTGCCGAGACCGGTCAGCGCGACCTTGCCCTTGGCCTTCGAGGTGGAGAGGTAGCGCGCGGCGGCCGAGATGCCGACGGTGGTCGGCGAGATGATGCCGGCGAGGTCCGGGTGGGACTGCAGCAGCGCGGCGGTCTTGTCGAAGGACGTCTGGTCGTCGTCGTTGCCGTAGACCACGTCGACGAGCTCGATGTCGGGGTGGTTGGCCTCGAGCTCGGCCTCCATCAGCTCGATCCAGGCGTTCTGGTTCGTGGCGTTGGCGGCGGCCGACAGGACCGCGACCTCACCCTTGTCGCCGATCTGCTCGGCGATCAGGTCGACCTGGGCCTTCGCGATGCCCTCGGCCGTGGCCTGGTTGATGAACAGGTCGCGGCAGTCGGGGTTGGTGTCGGAGTCGAAGGTCACGACCTTGACGCCGGCGTCGCGGGCCTCGTTGAGCGCGTCGCAGATGGCCTCGGGGTCGTTCGCGGAGACCACCAGGCCGTTGACGCCCTGCTGGGCAGCGGTGTTGATGAACGGCACCTGGCCGGCCGGGTCGTCACCGGAGTCGGGACCGACCTCCTCGTAGGTGCCGCCGAACTCCTCGATCGCCTTCTCGCCACCGGCGTTGCTGGTGTCGAAGTAGGGGTTGCCGAGGTTCTTGGGCAGGAAGGTGATGGCGAGGTCGCCGCCACCGTCGCTGCCGCTACCGCTGTCGTCGGAACCACAGGCGGTGAGTCCCACCGTCGCGACCAGCGATGCGGCCGCCATTGCGACGACCCGCCGAGTCTGGAACTTCATCGTTCACTCCCATTCGTTGTAGATGAACCGGACTGCGGGCGCTGGTCGGCCCCGTCCCGTCGCGTGCCGGACGGCCGCGACTTTCTCCTCGACGAGCGGATTCCCGAGGCCCAGTTGAGGAAGCTGGTGGACATCACGGAGAGCACGAGGAGCACTCCGATGACGATGTTGATCATGTTGACCGTCTGCCCCTCCAGGCGCATGGCGCTGGAGATGACGCCGATCAACAGCACGCCGGCGATGACGCCGTGCAGGGCGCCGCGGCCGCCGAAGATGGAGACGCCGCCGAGCAGGACGGCGCCGATCACCTGCAGCTCCATGCCGGTGGCGTTGTCGCCGCGGGCGTTGCCGAACCGCAGCGTGTAGTAGATGCCGGCGAACGCCGAGACGGCGCCGGTGAGGACGAAGAGCAGGAACTTGGTGCGCTCCACGTTGACGCCGGTGAACCGGGCGGCCTCGTCGTTCAGGCCGATCTCGAAGACACCGCGGCCGAACGAGGTGAAGTGGAGCAGCAGGGCGAAGACCACGGCCAGGACCGCGATCGGGACCAGCACCATCGGGTAGGAGCCGCCCTCGACGATCCTCTCGGTGAACAGGTCGCGCCACTTGTCGGGGAAGTCGGTGATCGCCTTCGTGCCGAGCAGGCCGACGGCGACACCGCGGTAGAGCGCCAGCGTGCCGATCGTGACCGCCAGCGAGGGCAGGCCCAGGTAGGCGACGAGGTAGCCGTTGAGCGCCCCGGCGAGTGCGCCGCAGGCGATCGCCAGCACCGCCGCGACCGCCATCGGCAGGCCCATGTCGGCGAAGAAGATGCCGGTCAGCACGCTGCTCAGGCCGACGACGCTGGCCACCGACAGGTCGATCTCGCCGGTGACGATCACCAGGGTCATCGGCAGCGCGATCAGCAGGATCGGCGCCATGTCGAGGAACAGGTAGTAGAGCGTGAGCGGGCCGTCGAAGCCCTGCACGTTGAGCATCGCGTAGGCGTAGACCACGACCAGCAGGCCGATCACGGCCGCCTCGCGGGTCAGCAGCCAGCGCAGCAGCAGCGGGCGGGCGTAGGGCTTGTAGGTGCGGGTCTCGGCGCCGGCCTGCAGCAGGGTGTCGGTGCTGGTCATCGGGTCCCCCCGGTGCTGGTCGTGGCGTGCGGTTCGATCTCGGTCACCGATGGTTCGAGATCTCGGGCATCGGCGAGCTTGCGCTCCTGCCGGTTGGCCAGCACGCGGTCGAGGACCACCGCGGCCAGGATCAGGGCGCCGACGACGGCGCGCTGCCAGAAGTCCTGGATGCCGATCACGGGCAGCGCGCTGTTGATGGTGACCAGCAGCGCCGCGCCGATGGCGGCGCCCCACACAGTGCCGCTACCACCGAAGATCGCGACGCCGCCGATCACCGCGGCCGCCACCGCCTGGAGCTCCATGTTGAGCCCGGCACCGGAGCTGACCGTGCCGTAGCGGGCGACGTAGAAGGTGCCGGCGAGGCCGGCGAGCGCGCCCGAGAGGACGAAGGCCGAGATGACCCGGCGGGTCACCGGGAGGCCGTAGAGGACCGCGGCGTCCGGGTCGGAGCCGATCGCGTACAGCTCCCGGCCGGCGCGGTGGGCGTGCAGGTGGTAGCCGACCAGGCCGAGCACGATCAGGGCGACGATCGTCAGCACCGGGATCGTCAGCACCTGGGCGGTGCCGAGGTCCTGGAAGCCGCGCGGGATGTCGCTGGCGTTGATCCGGTCGCTGCCGGCCCAGGTCAGGAAGATGCCGCGGTAGATGTAGAGCGTGCCCAGCGTGATCACCAGCGCCGGCACCTTGCCGAAGGCGACCAGGACGCCGTTGACGGCGCCCAGCGCCGCGCCGGCGAGGACCGCGAGCAGCACCACGACGGGGGCCGGGAGGCCGGTGTCGATGAAGAGGCGGCCGGTCAGGTAGGCGGTCAGTCCCATCGTCGAGCCCACGGAGAGGTCGACGCTGCGGGTGATGATCACCGCGGTCTGGCCGACGGCGAGGAGGATCAGGATGCTGGGGTTGACCAGCAGCGAGCGCCAGCCGTCGGAGTCGAACAGGAAGTTCTGGCTCTTCGCGGTCGCGGCCAGGATCACCAGCAGCAGCACCGCCGCGACCGCGACCTCGCGCGACCGCAGGGCCGCGCCGAGCGCGCGCTGCACGGGGTTGGGGCCGGACTTGGCCCCAGGCTGGGCCGGCGTCAGGGTGGTCATGCGGTCACTTCCCGGTCGGAGGTGGCGGTGAGCTCGGAGGCGTTGCCGTGGTCGACGTCCGCGTTGCCGGTCGCGGCACGCATCACCGACTCCGGGGTGGCGTCCGCGCGGTCGAGCTCGGCGGAGATCCGGCCCTCGTGGACCACGAGGACGCGGTCGGCCATGCCGAGGACCTCGGGCAGCTCGGAGGAGATCATCACGATCGCGAGGCCCTCGCCGGCCAGGTCCGACAGGAGCCGGTGGACCTCGGACTTGGTGCCGACGTCGATGCCGCGGGTGGGCTCGTCGATGAAGAGGATCGTGGGCTCGGTGGAGAGCCACTTGGCCAGCACGACCTTCTGCTGGTTGCCGCCCGACATCGTCGCGGCGTGCATGTCCAGCGCGTTGGTCTTGACCTCGAGCCGGGCGGCCCACGGCGCCGCGGCGCGGTTCTCGGCGGCGTTGGTGAGCAGGCCGGCCGTGGCCAGCTTGCCGCGGATCACCGAGGCGATGTTGCGGGCGATCGACCCGTCGATGACCAGGCCCTGCTGCCGGCGGTCCTCGGGGACGAAGGCGATGCCCGCCTTGATCGCCGCCTTCGGGTTGTGCTTCGGCAGCGGCCGGCCGGCGATGCGGACCGAGCCCGCGTCGTACGCGTCGACGCCGTAGATGGCGCGGGCGATCTCGCTGCGCCCGGCGCCGACCAGGCCCGCGAGGGCCACGATCTCGCCGGCGCGCACCGAGAAGCTGACGTCGTGGAAGGTGCCGCGGCGGTTGAGCCCCTCGACCTCCAGCACGACGTCGCCGAGCTCGGCGGGGACCTTCGGGAACAGGTCGGCGACCTCGCGCCCGACCATCCGGGCGACGATCTCGTCGACGGTGGTGTCGGCGATCGCCTCGGTGGAGACGTACTCGCCGTCGCGCATCACCGTGACCGTGTCGCAGAGGTCGAAGACCTCCTCGAACCGGTGGGAGATGAAGACCAGGGCGCGACCCTCGTCGCGCAGGCTGCGGGCGACCGCGAAGAGGCGGTCGACCTCGACGCCGCTGAGCGCGGCGGTCGGCTCGTCCATCACCAGCAGCGCCGCGTCGAGCGAGATCGCCTTGGCGATCTCGATGATCTGCTGGTCCGCGATCGACAGGCCGCGGGCCGGGCGGCGGGGGTCGATGACGACGCCGAGCCGGGTGAAGAGCGCCTCGGACTCGGCGTACATCGCGGCCCGGTCGATGGCACGACCGCGCCCCAGGGGCTGGCGGCCCATGAAGATGTTCTCGGCGACCGAGAGGTCGGGGAAGAGCGTGGGCTCCTGGTAGATGACGGCGACACCGGCACCCTTGGACTCCGCCGTCGTGTGGAAGTCGACGGGCTCGCCGAGCAGCTCGAAGACGCCGGCGTCGCGGCGGTGCACGCCGGCGACGATCTTGACCAGCGTCGACTTGCCCGCGCCGTTCTCCCCCACCAGTGCGTGGATGGAGCCCGGGGCGACCTCGAGGGTGCCCGACTTCAGTGCGGCGACCGCTCCGAACGACTTCGCGACGTCCCTCAACACCAGGGTCGGCGCCGCTGCGCTCTGTGCCGGGAGGTCAGACATGCCTCTCCTCGTCCCTTGTCATTTCTTGATTGAAAGGTTTCAATCACCGATAGGGACTGACGCTAGGTGACGCCACTCACATGAGTCAACCCCGGGTCGAAACTTTGTTGAAACGAATCAATACCACGCCGTTCACCGCTGATCAGCCCGTAGCCTGTGCCGCGGGGTAGGGCCGGGTGGCGGCCATCACATCGAGGAGGACCCGTGGCATCCGCGTCTCGGAGCGTGTCGGTCAAGGACGTCGCGGCTGCGGCCGGCGTCTCGGTCGGCACCGTCTCCAACGTGCTCAACCGGCCCGAGAAGGTCTCGCCGACGACATTGGCCCACGTCACGGCGGTGATCGACCGCCTCGGCTTCATCCGCAACGACGCCGCCCGGCAGCTGCGCGCGGGGAGCAACCGCGCGGTCGGCATGGTCGTGCTCGACGTCGCCAACCCCTTCTTCACCGACGTCGCCCGCGGCGTCGAGGAGAGCCTCGCCGAGGTCGGGCGACCGCTGATCCTCGGCAACTCCGGCCAGGACCCCGACCGCGAGCGGACCTACCTCGACCTCTTCGAGGAGCAGCGCGTCAGCGGGCTGCTGGTCTCACCCGTCGGCTCGGTGCTGCCCCGGCTGCGCCGGCTGCGCGACCGCGGCACCGCTGTGGTCGTGGTCGACCGGCGCGTGGAGGGCCAGGAGTTCTCCTTCGTCGCGGTCGACGACCTCCGCGGCGGCCGGCTCGCGGCGCAGCACCTGCTCGACCGCGGCCACCGGCGCCTCGCCTTCGTCGGCGGCCCGGCCGAGATCACCCAGGTCGAGCTGCGGCTGCGCGGCGCCCGCGAGGAGGTCGACGCGGTCGACGGCGCCACCCTGCGGTTCGTCGAGACCGACACCATGGACGCCGGGGCCGGGCGGCGGGGTGCGGAGGAGCTGCTCGCGCTGCCCGCCGAGGAGCGGCCCGACGCCATCTTCGCCGCCAACGACCTGGTCGCGCTCGGCGTGCTGCAGGCGTTGACGCTGGCCGGCCTCCGGGTGCCCGAGGACGTCGCGATCATCGGGTACGACGACATCGACTTCGCCGCCTCCGCCGCGATCCCGCTCAGCTCCGTGCGGCAGCCGCGCGAGCAGCTCGGCGCCGTCGCCGCCGAGCTGCTGCTGGCGCGGATCGAGGACCCCCACGGCCCGGTCACCGAGGTGGTGCTGGAGCCGACGCTCGTGGTGCGGCGGTCGACGGGGGGCTGAGGTCGGCGCTGGGGGGGGGCGTGAGGCGGGTCGTGTGCCCCAGGCATCGGCATGGCGGGGCGTCAGGCACACGAGGCGGGCGGGAGGCGGGTCGTGTGCCCCAGGCATCGGCATAGCGGGGCCTCAGGCACACGACCCCGGCGAGACACGGGCACCAGCCGGCGTGAACCGAGTCGTGTGCCCCACACACCCTC
>NZ_JBEGDJ010000030.1:0-51022 GCF_040191335.1 Nocardioides sp. YIM 152588
GAGCACGTCCTGCGTGCCGCCGCGCACCTGCGCGAGCATCGACTCGATCGCCTCGGCGGCGTCGGCGGCGTCGGCGTCGAAGAGCACGCGGTACAGGCCCGTGCCGGAGACGCCGTCCGCGAGCGCGTGGTGCACCCGCGAGAGCAGCCCCCACCGGCCGTCCTCGAGGCCCTCGCAGAGCGTGACGTCCCACAACGGCCGGTCCCGGTCCATCCGCTCGGCCATCACCTCGGCGACCAGCGCGGCCACCTCGGCCCGCCCGCCCGGCGAGGGCACCCGCACGGCGGTCACGTGGTCGGCGACCTCCACCCCGGGGGCGTCCGCCCAGACGGGCGCGCGCAGCCCGAGGCTGCTGGCCTCCACCCGCTGCCGGTAGCGCGGGACAGAGTCGAGCCGCGACGCGACGAGCTCGCGGAGCTCCGCCAACGACGGGGCCGGGCCGTCCAGGACAGCCATCGAGCCGATCACCAGGCAGGCGGCCGGGTCGACGTCCTCGGCCGCCAGGAACGCGTAGGACAGGGGGGTCAGGCGGTCCATGTGCTCACCTCCGCGGCCAGTCTGCCCTGCCGCGGCGCGCGCGGTGAGGGGCCACAAGGACCCGCTCGCGCTGACCTCCGGCCCTGCCGCCCGCCGCCCGAGCACGGCACGGTGGCGGTGTGACCACCTCGCGGCGGGCCGTGCGCCCGGTCGACGACGTCTGGCTGGCGATGGATCAGCCCGACAACCTGATGGTCGTCGAGAGCCTGATGGTCGTCGGCGGGGACCTGGACCGCGCCACCTACCTCGAGCTCCTGCGCGACCGGCTCCTCGAGCCCTACCCCCGGTTCCGGCAGCGCGCCCGGTGGTCCTGGCTGCCCTGGCCGGGACAGTGGTGGGAGGACGATCCCCACTTCGACCTCGAGCGGCACGTGCACGAGGCGACCCTGCCGGAGCCCGGCGACGACGCCGCCCTGCAGGACTACGTGTCCGGCCACCTCTCCCGGGCCCTCGACCGCGGCCATCCGCCGTGGGAGGCGCACGTCGTGCACGGCTATGCCGGCGGCACTGCGATCTACACCCGCCTGCACCATGCGCTCGCCGACGGCACCGCCCTGTTCCGGGTGGTGATGTCGATGGCCGACGAGGACCTCGCCGGCGGCACCGACGGCACCCCGGAGGGCGGCGAGCAGGGCGGCGAGCAGGGCGGCGGGCCCGACGGCGTGCAGGACGGCCGTGCGGAGGCCGGGACGATCGCGAGGCTGCGCTCGCTGCCGGGCACGGCCGTCCGTTCGGCCTCCGGTGCGCGCAGGCTGGCCAGCACCCCGATCGTCGCCGAGCACCTCGTCCTCGCCCGCCGTCCCGCGTCGCCGCTCTCGGGGCCACCCCACCACGCCAAGCTCGCGGTGTGGGCGCCGCCGATCGACGTGGCCGACCTGCGCACGCTGCGGCAGGCGACGGGGACGACCGTCACCGACGTGGTGATGGCCGCCGTCGCCGGCGCGCTGCGGCGCTGGCTGGACGACCACGGCGGCACGCCCGGGAAGGACCTGCCCACGATGGTCCCTGTCGACCTGCGCGGCGCCGCCGCGCTGCGCCCCGACGACCTGGGCAACCAGTTCGCGCTGGTGCTGCTCGACCTGCCCGTCACCGCGGACACCGCGCTCGGCCGGCTCACCGAGACCGCCGCGCGGATGGCGGCCATCAAGCGCTCGCCCGAGGCCTGGCTCACCTTCGGGCTGCTGGAGGCCATGGGGGTGGTCCATCCCCGGGTCCGCGTGCGGGTCACCGACTTCTTCGCCCGCAAGGCCACGGGCGTCACCACGAGCGTCCGCGGCCCGGACGTGCCGCTGCACCTCGCGGGCCGGCCGATCACCCGGATGTGGGCGTGGGCCCCCATGTCGGCGGACCAGACGATCTCGACCTCGATCATCGGGTACGGCGGCCAGGTGCACGTCGGCTTCAAGGTCGACGCCGCCGCCGTGCCGGACCCGGACCTCCTGGTGGCCGGGCTGCGCGCCGAGCTCGACGAGCTCAGGGAGCTCGGCGGGACCGGCCGGGTCTGACCGGCGGACGGCGACGGGCCCCGACGCCGTACGACGTCGGGGCCCGTACCCTGCTTCCGGAGGCGCCCGCAGGCGCCCGCGATCAGTCCGTGGTCAGGTCGACCGCGCGCACCGAGGTGGCGTCGATCGCGTCGCTGATCTCGGCCAGCACCTCGTGCGCGATGGCCGAGTCGACCGAGAGCGCGACGAGCGCCTGGCCGCCCTTGGTGTCGCGGGCCACCTGCATGCCGGCGATGTTGACCTCGGCCTGGCCGAGGATCTGGCCGACGGTGCCGACCATGCCGGGGCGGTCCGAGTAGGTGATGAACGCCAGGTGGTCGGTGGCCTCGATGTCGAGGTCGTAGCCGTTGACCTCGACCAGCCGCTCCCGCTGGGCGATGCCGACCAGGGTGCCGCTGACCGAGATCTGCGAGCCGTCGGCCAGGGTGCCGCGCAGGGTGATCAGGTTGCGGTGGTCGGGGCTCTCCGGGTCGGTGATCAGGCGAACGGCCGTGCCGCGCTCGGCGGCCAGCAGCGGTGCGTTGACGTAGGAGACCTGCTCGTCGACGACCGAGCTGAAGACGCCCTTGAGCGCGGCCAGCTCGAGCACCTTGACGTCCTGGGCGGTGATCTCGCCGCGGACCTCGACATCGAGCTGCTGGGCGACCTCGCCGGCGACGCCGGTGAAGATCTGACCGAGCTTCTCGGTGAGCGGGATGCCGGGGCGCACGTCCTCGGCGATCACGCCGCCCTGGACGTTGACCGCGTCCGGGACCAGCTCGCCGGCGAGCGCCAGGCGGACCGACTTGGCCACCGCGATGCCGGCCTTCTCCTGGGCCTCGTCCGTGGAGGCGCCGAGGTGCGGGGTGGCGACCACGTTCTCCAGCTCGAAGAGCGGGCTGTCGGTGCACGGCTCCTTGGCGAACACGTCGAGGCCGGCACCGGCGATCCGGCCGGTCTTGAGCGCGTCGAACAGCGCGGCCTCGTCGACGATGCCGCCGCGGGCGGCGTTGACCAGCACCAGCGACTGCTTCGCCTTGGCCAGCTGGTCGGCGCCGATCAGGCCCACGGTCTCCGGGGTCTTGGGCAGGTGCACGGACATGAAGTCCGACTCGGCCATCAGGGTGTCGAGGTCGACCAGGCGCACGCCCATCTGGGCGGCGCGGCCGGCCTGCACGTAGGGGTCGAAGGCGATCACCTTCATGCCGAAGGCGGAGAGGCGCTGGGCGACCAGGACGCCGATCCGGCCCAGGCCGACGATGCCGACGGTCTTCTCGTACAGCTCGATGCCGGTGTACTTCGAGCGCTTCCACTCGCCGTTCTTGAGCGCGGCGTGGGCCGGCGAGACGTGGCGGGCGGCGGCGAGCATCAGCGCGACGGCGAGCTCGGCGGCGGAGACGATGTTGGAGGTCGGCGCGTTGACGACCATGACACCGTTCTGGGTGGCCGCCTTGACGTCGACGTTGTCGAGGCCGACGCCGGCGCGGGCGATGACCTTGAGGCGCTTGGCCGCGGCCAGGGCCTCGGCGTCGACCTTCGTGGCGGAGCGGACCAGGATCGCGTCGACGTCGGCGATCGCCGGGATCAGCTCGGCACGGTCGGCGCCGTTGCAGTTGCGGATCTCGAAGTCCGGGCCGAGCGCCTCCACCGTGGCGGGGCTCAGCTCTTCGGCGATGAGAACAACGGGACGGTCAGTCACAGCGGCAATCCTTCGCGAGGCCCGGGACGGGCGCGGTGTGTGCGTGCGGGGTGAGGTGTCGGCACGACGCTGTGCAGGCCCTCACAGTACCGGAGTGCCGCCATGTTACGAACATGTGACCGACCCTCGGGCGCCTGGATTCTCGCACCCCGTCAGCCGCGGCCGACGACGAGGTGGCTCACGCGAACAGCGCCTGCCCGACGTACTCGCCCTCGGCGACGCCCGGCGGCACGGCGAAGATGCCCTGGCCGGTGAAGCGCAGGTACTCCATCAGCGCGTCGTTGGCCGCCATCGCGCGCTGCTGCGGGATGAAGTGGGTGCGCGGGTCGCGCACGTAGGCGATGAAGAACAGCCCGGCGTCCAGCCCGCCCAGGTCGTTGCTGCCGTCGACGAAGTTGTAGCCGCGACGCAGCATCCGGGCGCCGCCGAACTGCGTCGGGTGGACCACCCGGACGTGGGCGTCGGTCGGGATGATCGGGCCGTCGCTGCCCGGCATGTCGAAGTCCGGCTCGGTGAACTCCTCGCCGCCGGACAGCGGCGCCCCGGAGCCCTTCGTGCGGCCGACGAACTCCTCCTGCGCCTCGAGCGACTGGCGGTCCCAGATCTCGATGGTCATGTTGATCCGGCGCGTCACCAGGTAGGAGCCGCCGGCGAGCCAGGCGGCGGCCGGGTCGTCCCCGCCGTCCACCCACACGTGCTCGTCGAGCGCCTCGGCCTCCTCGGCCTTCACGTTGGCGGTGCCGTCCTTGAACCCGAACAGGTTGCGCGGGGTGTCTTGGCTGACCGACGTGGTCGAGGTGCGCCCGAAGCCGAGCTGCGACCAGCGCACGGTGGTACGGCCGAAGCCCATCCGGACCAGGTTGCGGATCGCGTGCACGGCGACCTGCGGGTCGTCGGCGCAGGCCTGGATGCAGAGGTCTCCCCCGGTACGGCGCTCGTCGAGCACGTCCGCGGAGAACGTCGGCAGCGGGTCGAGCGCGGCCGGCCGGCGGTCGGCGATGCCGAACCGGTCGCGGCCGCGCTCGTCGCGGAACATCCCGGGGCCGAAGCCGAAGGTGATGGTCAGCCTGCTCGGCGGCAGCCCGATCGCCTCGCCGGTGTCGTCCGGCGGGGCGTTGACCGACCCCTCCACGGCGCCGACCGGGCCGGCGTACCCGCCCTGGGTCATCCGCGCCGCCGCCTCGGTCCACCGCCGGAGCAGGTCGATGACCTCGTCGCGGTCGTCGGTGGTGAGGTCCAGGGCCGCGAAGTGGAGCCGGTCCTGGGCCGGCGTGACGATGCCGGCCTGGCGGGTGCCGTGGAAGGGGTAGGACGGCACCGCGGTCGACGACGCGGAGGCCGTCTCCGGGGAGGTGACGCGGCCCGCCGTGTAGGCGCCGGCCAGCCCGGCGGCGGCCACGCCGCCGCCGAGGAGTCCGCGCCTGCTCAGGCGGGCCTTGTCACTCATCCGCGGTGTCCTCTCAGGCGGTGACCGCTGCGGTCAGCTGCGACAGCGGCTCGGCGAGCGCGTCGACGCCCGCGGCGAGCTCGCGGACCTCATCCTTGCCGAGGTCGGTGTAGAGCACGAAACCCTCGCCCTCGCGGTGCTGGTCGAGCACCGCCTGCAGGTCGTCGAACTTCGCGGTCAGCTCGGCGGCGAGGTCGGGGTCCTTGGTCTCCAGCAGCGCCTGCACGCCCTCGTAGGCGACGCGGGCACCGTCGACGTTGGCCTGGAAGTCCCACAGGTCGGTGTGCGACCAGGCCTCCTCCTCGCCGGTGATCTTGCCGCCCGCGACCTCCTCGAGCAGGCCGATCGAGCCGTTGGCGATCGCGTCGATCGGGTACTCCAGCGCGTCGTCGCCGGTCGCCTGGATCCGCTCGTCGAGGACCACGGTGTTGGCCATCAGGTCGTCGGCGTAGGTCGCGCGCTGCTCGGCGGTGAGCGACTTGTACTTGCCGGCGTCGGCGGGCCAGAGGTCCTTCTCGATCAGGTGCCAGCCGGTCCACTCCTCGCCGGCGGCGAAGTCGACGTCGGCCTCGCGGGCGTCCATCATCGGGTCGAGGTCGCCGAAGGACTCCGCGACGGTCTCGATCCGCTCCCAGTGCGTGCGGGCGACCGGGTAGAGCTCGCGGGCCTCGTCGTCGGAGTCACCGGCCTTGTAGAGCTCGACGAACTCCTCGGTCTTGACCAGCAGCTGCGCGGACTGGTCCTGGACGTAGGCGCGGTAGTTCGCCTCCGCCTGGTCGATCAGCTCCTGGTCCGAGGCGCTGACCTCGACCTCCTCGTCGGAGGCGGTGACGGTGAACGCGGCCCGGATGCCCTCGCCGACCATGCCCGGCTTGCAGGCGGTGGTGTAGGTGCCCTCGGGCGCGGTCACGGTCAGGGTCTTGGTCAGGCTCGGGCCGATGTTCTCGACCTCGCCGAGGATCCGCAGACCCTCCTCGTCGAGCAGGTAGAACTCGGTCACGTCCGACCCGGTGTTGGTCACCTGGAAGGAGAGCGTGCCCGCCGGCGCGCTGGTCGCGGAGAGGTCGCAGGCCCCGGCGTCCGAGGCGACGGTCATCGCCCGCTCGTCGGCGCCCTCGCCGCCGGCGTCGGTGGAGGCGTTCTCGGTGCAGGCGGCCAGGGCCGGGGCAAGGGCCATCACGGCCACGGATGCGAGCGCGGTCTTGCGCATGGGAGCGGGTTCTCCTGTTTCGATCTCTACGACGGGGACGGTGGTGCGGGAGACGCGGGCCGCGGTCAGGCGGCGGTCCGGCTGGAGCCGGAGGAGCCTGCGGGCTGGGCCGCGGGCGCCGGTGCCACCTGACGGCGGCGGTTGAGGAAGAAGAGCGTGCCGACCGGGACCACGTAGAGCAGCCAGGCGGCGGCCTCGAGCCAGGTGGTGGCGGGCGAGAAGTTGAAGACCCCCTTGAGCAGGGTGCCGTACCAGGACGACGGCGGGATCGCGCCGGAGACGTCGAAGGCGAGGTTGTTCAGGCCGGGCAGGATGCCGGCCTCCTGGAGGTCGTGCACCCCGTAGGCGAGCACGCCACCGGCGACCAGGATCAGGAAGGCGCCGGTCCAGGTGAAGAAGTGGCTGAGGTTGATGCGGATCGCGCCGCGGTAGATCAGGTAGCCGAGGACCACCGCGACCGCGAGCCCGAGCGCGGCGCCGACGAGGGGCTCCCAGGTCGGGGTGATCGCGCCGACGGTGTCGCGCGTGGCCGCCTGCGTGGCGGCCCAGAGGAAGAGCGCCGTCTCCAGGCCCTCACGACCGACGGCCAGCATCGCCACGACGGCCAGCGACCAGCGCCCGGCGTCGGCGGCGGCGTCGATCCGGCCCCGCAGCTCGGCACCCAGGCCCCGCGCCGCGTTGGACATCCAGAAGATCATCCAGGTCACGAACCCGACGGCCACGATCGACAGCGCGCCGCCGATCGCCTCCTGCGCCTCGAAGGTCAGGCCGCGCGGGCCGAACGTGAGGGCCGCACCGAAGGCGAGGGAGATCGCGACGGCGATGCCGACGCCCGCCCAGATGCGGGGAAGGAGGTCGCGGCGGTCGGTCTTGACGAGGTAGGCGACCAGGATGCTGACCACCAGGGCCGCCTCCAGGCCCTCGCGCAGGCCGATGAGGAAGTTCGCGAACACAGGTAAACCTTACCTCACTTGTGCCGCGCCCACCCGGGCCAGGTGTCACATCCTGCGGGACCGAGGTCCCGGCTCGCCCGTCAGACCGAGCAGCCCTCCGGCCCGCAGGCCTCCCCCACGCCGTCGCCGGCGTCGGGCGTGAGCACCTGCAGCGGGCTCCGCTCCGCCCACGCCTGGCGGAGCGCCTGGGCGAAGAGCTCGACCGGCTGGGCGCCCGAGATCCCGTACCTGTCGTCGACCACGAAGAACGGCACGCCGGTGGCACCGAGGTCGCCGGCCCGGTCGATGTCGGCCCAGACCTCGTCGGCGTACTCCTCGGAGCCGAGCACCGCCGCGACGCGGTCGGCGTCCAGGCCGACCCCGGTCGCGATCCCCGCGAGGACGCCGTGGTCGCCGACGTTGCGGGCCTCGGCGAAGTACGCCTGGAGCAGCGCCTCCTTGAGGGCGGCCTGCGTGTCCGCGCCGTGCTCGGCCAGCGCCAGGTGCAGCAGGCGGTGCGCGTCGCGGGTGCTGACGTGCGGCGTGGCGCTCTGGTCCCAGGTCATGCCCTCCTCCGCGGCCAGGGCGTCGACGCGCGCCTGGGCCTGCGCCGCCTGCTCGAGGCTGATCCCGTACTTGCGGGCGATCGCCTCGCGCGAGGTCTCGACCGGCGTGACCGGGGCCGAGGGGTCGAGCAGGAAGGAGTGGTAGACCACCTCGACGTCGTCGGCGTGCTCGAAGTCGGCGAGCGCCCGCTCCAGGCGCTTCTTGCCGATCGAGCACCAGGGGCAGACCACGTCGGACCAGATGTCGATGCGCATGGTCGGTGCAACGACGCCGGCGGCGCCGCGCTTCCCGGTCCCGGCCGCCGACCCTGAGGGTTCGGTCACAGACCCTGAGCCGGGACTCAGGGTCGCTCCGGGGCCGAAGCCAGGGCTCTGCCGGACGCGGGCCGGGCCCCGCGGCGGCCAGGCTGACAGCCATGATCATCGTCAACGACCTGACCAAGAGGTACGGCGGCTACACCGCCGTCGACCACGTCAGCTTCACCGCGCAGGCCGGTCGCGTGACCGGCTTTCTCGGGCCCAACGGCGCCGGGAAGTCCACGTCCATGCGGGTCATGGTCGGGCTGACCGAGCCGACCTCCGGCTCGGTCACCGTCCTCGGCCGCCGCTACGCCGACCTGCCCAACCCCGGGCGCGAGGTCGGCGTGCTGCTCGACGCCTCCGCCCAGCACGCCGGGCGGACCGGGCGGGAGATCCTGACCCTGGCCGCGCGCACCGTCGGCGTCCCGAAGGCCCGGGTGGACGAGATGCTCGACCTGGTCAGCCTGACCGAGCAGGAGGCGGGCCGCCGGGTCCGCAACTACTCCCTCGGCATGCGCCAGCGCCTCGGCATCGCCGCGGCGCTGATCGGCGGCCCCGAGGTGCTGATCCTGGACGAGCCGGCCAACGGCCTGGACCCGGCGGGCATCCGCTGGATGCGGGACCTGCTGCGCAGCTTCGCCGACGCCGGCGGCACCGTGCTGCTCTCCTCGCACCTGCTGCACGAGATCGAGGTGATCGCCGACGACCTGGTCGTGATCGGCAACGGCGAGATCGTGGCGGGCGGCACCAAGGAGGAGCTGCTCGCCACCGCCGGCACCCTGGTCCGCGCCGCCGACACCGTGGCACTCGGCGCCGCGCTCTCCGGCGCCGGCATCACCGTCCACCCCTCCGGCCACGACGCCCTGCGCGCCGAGGCCGACCTGGCCCGCGTCGGCCACGCCGCGTTCGCGGCCGGCATCCCCCTGACCGAGCTCCGCGCCGCCGACGGCGCCGGCCTCGAGGAGATCTTCCTGGAGCTCACCGCCGCCACCCAGCGCGAAGGAGTCGCAGCATGAGCGCCACGACCTACGAGCCCGGCACCGCCGCCGCCACGGATGCCGTCACCGGCCTCCTGCCCGCCCGCCACGCACGGAGCGTGCCCGCCCCGATCCCCACCTCGCGGGTGCTCGGCGTCGAGCTCCGCAAGATGTTCGACACCCGCTCGGGGTTCTGGCTGATGGTCAGCATCGTGCTGCTGTCGATCACCGCGACAGCAGCGGTCATCATCTTCAGCGCCCGCGAGGACCTGACCTACGGCACGTTCGCCGCCGCGATCGGGATCCCGATGTCGGTGGTCCTGCCGATGGTCGCGATCCTCTCGGTGACCAGCGAGTGGAGCCAGCGCACCGGGCTGACCACCTTCACCCTGGTGCCGAGCCGCGGCCGGGTGATCGGCGCGAAGGCCGCGCTGGCGGTCGCGATCGCCGCGGTCTCGATGGTCGTCGCCCTCGGGGTGGGCGCCGTCGGCAACCTGGTCGGCACCGCCATCGCCGGCGTCGACCCGGTCTGGGACATCAGCGCCCGCGAGTTCGGCCAGATCGTGCTGGCCAACGAGCTGGTCATGCTGGTCGGCTTCACCCTGGGCGTGCTGCTGCGCAACTCGGCCGCCGGCATCATCGGCTACTTCGTGTGGTCCTTCGTGATCCCGGGCATCTCCGCGGCGCTGGAGGGCGTCCAGCAGTGGTGGCTCGACAACGCGGCGTGGTTCGAGCTGAACACGGCCACCTACCCGCTCTTCGACGGCCTCCACCTGACCGGCCAGATGTGGGCCCAGCTGGCCGTCACCACGACCCTGTGGGTGGCGCTGCCGCTGGCCGTCGGGGTGTGGACGCTGCTCCGCTCCGAGGTGAAGTGAGGACCCACCCACCCGGGGGTTGACCTGCTGAGACGCGACCTCCCCGCACCCACCACGGTGCGGGGAGGTCGCGTCTATCACCGTTTTGGGCGATGTGGGCGCCATCCGCGGCTCGGCCACCCACCCGGCGCTGCGAGGGTGTGCCCTCACTTCCAGTTGTCCGGGGGGACACCGAATGACGTCTGCACGCCGTCGTGCCGGTTGGAGGCGCCCGCTCGCCGCCGCCGTCGCGGCACTCCTGCTCCCGCTCGCCGCCGCCACCGCGCCGGCGACCGCCGACCCGGTCGGCCACGGGGTCGTCGCCTCGGCAGTGCCGGCCTCGACGACGCCGCAGATCCTCGACGGCAAGACGCACGCCATCGCCCAGAGCGGCCCCTGGATCTACGTCGGCGGCACGTTCACCACCGCCCAGGACCCGGCCGGCGGCGCGACCCTCAGCACGCCGTACCTGCTCCGGTTCGACCAGGCCACCGGCGTGATCGACCGGACCTTCGCGCCGGCGCTGGACAACACCGTCAACGCGATCGCGCCGACCGCCGACGGCTCCGCCGTCTTCGTCGGTGGCACCTTCAAGTCCGCCGGCGCCGCCAAGGTGCGCAACCTGGTCAAGCTCGACGCGACCACCGGCGCCGTCGCCTCCGGGTTCACCAAGCCGGTGCCGAACGGGAGCGTCCTCGACCTCGCCCTCACCGGCCGGAGGCTGATCGTCTCCGGGGCGTTCAGCAAGTTCAACGGGGAGCCGCGCGGCGGGCTGGCCAGCCTCAACGCCACCACCGGTGCGCTGCAGGACTACCTCACCATCGGCGTCGCGGAGCACCACAACTGGACCGCCGGCGCGAACGGGGCGAAGGCCCCGGTCGGCGTCGCCAAGGTCGCCGTGTCGCCGGACGGGTCGCGGATGGTCGCGATCGGCAACTTCCAGAAGGTCGACGGCTACGCGCGGGACCAGGTCGTGCTGATCCGGCTCGGCGACTCCGCGGCGCGGGTCGACACGGGCTGGCGCACCCTGCGCTACACGCCGGACTGCCAGAGGAAGGCGTTCGACTACTACCTGCGCGACGTCGACTTCTCCCCCGACGGCAGCTACTTCGTCGTCGCGGCGAGCGGCTCCGGGTTCAAGGGCACCCTCTGCGACGCCGCCTCCCGCTTCGACGTCGCCCCCGGCGGGCAGCAGGTGGAGCCGACCTGGACCGCCTGGACCGGGCAGGACTCGCTGCTCTCGGTGGCGGTCACCGACACCGCGGTCTACGTGGGCGGCCACCAGAAGTGGCTCAACGCGGTGCAGAGCGGGGCGGACCGCCAGGCCGGCCAGGTGCCCCGCCCCGGTATCGCCGCCCTGGACCCGGTGAGCGGCCTGCCCCTGGCCTGGAACCCCGGCCGCCACCCGCGCGGGATCGGCGCCGAGGAGCTGCTCGCCACCGACGACGGCATCTACGTCGGCTCCGACACCAGCTACATCGGGAGGTCGCAGTACCGGCGCGAGCGCATCGCGTTCTTCCCCGTGCAGGGCGGCGCAGCACCGGTCTCCCAACCCGCCGCGACGCTCCCCCGCGACCTCTACCAGCTGAACGGCTCGACGATCACCGCCCGGACGTTCACCGGCACCACCGCCACCGCGCCGGCGGCGCTGCCCGGGGCCAACAACCCCAGCGCGGCCTCGTTCCGCGGTGCCTTCATGATCGGCGACAAGCTCGTCCACGGCTCGACGGACAACCGACTGCACTACCGCACGTTCACCGGCACCACCTTCGGCGCCGACGTGCCCATCGACCCCTACAACGACCCGACCTGGAGCGACGTCTCCGTGGGCGGCGCCACCACGTCGTACCGAGGGATGGCGCCGACGTTCTACGCCTCCATGTCCCAGCTCGCGGCGATGACCTACGCCGACGGGCGGATCTACTACACCAAGACCCTCGACCGGAACGTCTACTGGCGCTGGTTCTCGCCGGACAGCCTGGTCGTCGGCGCCCAGGAGCACACCCTCACCGGCGCCGCCACCCCGGCGCTGCGCTACCCGGTGAACCTGTTCTACGCCGGCGGTCGGCTCTACGCGGGGATGTCGACCACGGACGAGCAGGGCGAGCTGTGGCGGCTCCCCCTGACCGGCACGAAGGTCGGCGGCTCCTGGAGCCGGGTGACCGGCAGCGGGATCAGCGGCACCCGGTGGTCGACCGGCCAGATCTTCGTCGGCCCCTGAGCCGCCGGAACAGCACGACGCCCCGCGGGTCATCGACCCGCGGGGCGTCGTGCTGGTGCGTGCCGGTCGCGCCGGCGCGCGGGGCTCAGCGAGCGGCCGAGCCCTCGGTGTAGTCCTTGTCGGCCTGCTGCCACGAGAAGTGCGCCCGCAGCTCCTTGCCGGTCGCCTCGATCGGGTGGCCGGCCTCCTCCTCGCGGAGCTTGAGGAACTCGGCGGCACCGTTGTCCTGGTCGCCGATGAAGCGCTCAGCGAAGGCACCGCTCTGGATGTCGGCCAGCACGTCCTTCATCCGCGCCTTCACGCCGGCGTCGATGATGCGCGGGCCGGAGACGTAGTCGCCGTACTCGGCGGTGTCGGAGATCGACCAGCGCTGCTTGGCGATGCCGCCCTCCCACATCAGGTCGACGATCAGCTTGAGCTCGTGGAGCACCTCGAAGTAGGCGATCTCGGGCTGGTAGCCGGCCTCGGTCAGGGTCTCGAAGCCCGCCTGGACGAGGTGCGACATGCCGCCGCAGAGGACCGCCTGCTCACCGAACAGGTCGGTCTCGGTCTCCTCGGTGAAGGTGGTCTTGATGACGCCGGCGCGGGTGCCGCCGATGGCCTTGGCGTAGGACTTCGCGACCTCCCACGCCTGGCCCGAGGCGTCCTGCTCGACGGCGATGATGTCCGGGATGCCGCGGCCGGCGACGTACTCGCGGCGCACGGTGTGGCCCGGGGCCTTCGGGGCGACCAGGATGACGTCGACACCGGCCGGCGGCTGGATGTAGCCGAAGCGGATGTTGAAGCCGTGGCCGAAGACCAGCGTGTCGCCCTCGGCGAGCGCGGGGGCGATCTCGTCGGCGTACAGGTGGCGCTGGACCTGGTCGGGGGCGAGGATGACGATGACGTCGGCCTCCTCCGCGGCCTCGCGCGGCGTGAGCACGCGCAGGCCCTCCTCCTCGGCCTTCGCCCGGCTCTTCGAGCCCTCCTTGAGGCCGACGCGGACGTCGACGCCGGAGTCGCGCAGGTTGAGCGCGTGGGCGTGGCCCTGGCTGCCGTAACCGATGACGGCGACGTTCTTGCCCTGGATCAGGGTCAGGTCGGCGTCGTCGTCGTAGAACATCTCAGCCACTGGTGGCCTCTCCTTCGGTGATGGTGTGCGCTGCCGGTCGGCCCGGTGCGGCGCTGTTCGCTGGTGTGGATTGTGCGCGTCGGTGACGCGTGGACGGTGGGCGGGGTCAGCCGGCGGCCGGCGGGACCGGCACGGCGACCGGCTTGCCCCGCTCGGAGATCGAGCGGGCGCCGCGGCCGATCGCGACCATGCCGCTCTGGACCAGCTCGCGGACGCCGAACGGCTCGACGATCCGCAGGAAGTCGGCGATCTTGTCGGCGTTGCCGACCAGCTGGACGGTGACCGCGTCGGAGGCGATGTCGACCACCTTGGCGCGGAAGAGCTGGACCAGGTCGAGCACCTGGCCCCGGGTCTCCGCCGTGGCGGCGACCTTGACCAGCACGAGCTCGCGGGCCACCGAGGCCGACGGCTCGAGCTCGACGATCTTGATCACCTCGACCAGCTTGTTGAGCTGCTTGGTGACCTGCTCCAGCGGCGAGGACTCGACGTTGACGACGATCGTCATCCGGGAGATCTCGGCGTGCTCGGTCGGGCCCACGGCCAGCGACTCGATGTTGAAGCCGCGGCGGGAGAACAGGGCGGCGATCCGGGTCAGGACGCCGGGCTTGTCCTCGACCAGGACCGACAGGGTGTGGGTGGCCATCAGAGGTCGTCCTCGTCGAACTGGGGCGCGAGGTCGCGCGCGTACTTGATGTCGTCGTTGCTGGTGCCGGCGGCGACCATCGGCCACACCATGGCGTCGCGGTGGACCCGGAAGTCGACCACGACCGGCACGTCGTTGATCTCCATCGCCTTGGCGATCGTGGCGTCCACGTCCTCCGGCGACTCGCAGGCCAGGCCCACGCAGCCGTAGGCGTCGGCGAGCTTCACGAAGTCCGGGATCCGCTTGGAGTGCAGGTCGGTGTTGGAGTAGCGCTCGTTGTAGAAGAGCGTCTGCCACTGGCGCACCATGCCGAGCGACTCGTTGTTGATGACCGCGACCTTGATCGGGATGTTGTTGATCGCGCAGGTGGCCAGCTCCTGGTTGGTCATCTGGAAGCAGCCGTCGCCGTCGACCGCCCAGACCGTGCTGTCCGGCATGCCGACCTTGGCGCCCATCGCGGCGGGCACGGCGTAGCCCATGGTGCCCAGGCCGCCGGAGTTGAGCCACGTGTTCGGGTGCTCGTACCCGACGAACTGCGCGGCCCACATCTGGTGCTGGCCGACGCCCGCGGTGAAGATCGTCTCCGAGCCGGAGATCGCGCCGAGGCGCTCGATCACGTACTGCGGGGCGAGGCCGCCGTCGGCGGGCCGCTCGTAGCCGAGCGGGTACTTCTTCTTCACGCCGGCGCAGAAGGCGACCCAGCCCTCGTAGTCGCCGGTGTTGCCGGCGTCGTACTCGGAGCGGATCGCGGTGGTCAGGTCGATCAGCACCTCCCGCACGTCGCCCACGATCGGGACGTCCGCGTGGCGGTTCTTGCCGATCTCCGCCGGGTCGATGTCGGCGTGGATGATCTTCGCCTCCGGGGCGAAGGAGTCCAGGTTGCCGGTGACGCGGTCGTCGAAGCGCGCGCCGAGGCTGATGATCAGGTCGCTCTTCTGCAGGCCGGCGACCGCGGCGACCGTGCCGTGCATGCCGGGCATGCCGAGGTGCTGCGGGTGGCTGTCGGGGAAGGCGCCCCGGGCCATCAGGGTGGTCACGACCGGGATGCCGGTGAGCTCGGCGAAGGTGCGCAGCTCCTTGGCCGCGCCGGCGCGGATGGTGCCGCCGCCGACGTACAGGACCGGCTTGCGGGCCTCCAGCAGCAGGCGGGTGGCCTCGCGGATCTGCTTGGCGTGCGGGCGGGTCACGGGGCGGTAGCCGGGCAGCGTGATCTCGCTCGGCCAGCGGAAGTCGGTCATCGCCTGCAGGGCCGACTTGGTCACGTCGACCAGGACCGGGCCGGGGCGGCCGGTGCTGGCGATGTGGAACGCCTCGGCGATCTTGGTCGGGATCTCGGCCGGGTCGGTGACCAGGAAGTTGTGCTTGGTGATCGGCATCGTGATGCCGCGGATGTCGGCCTCCTGGAACGCGTCCGTGCCGATCAGCGACGCGCCGACCTGGCCGGTGACGGCCACCATCGGGACGCTGTCCATGTGCGCGTCGGCGAGCGGGGTGACCAGGTTGGTCGCACCCGGGCCCGAGGTCGCCATGCAGACGCCGACCTTGCCGGTCGCCGCGGCGTAGCCCTGGGCGGCGTGGCCGGCGCCCTGCTCGTGGCGGACCAGGATGTGCCGGATCGAGCTGTCCATGAGCGGGTCGTAGGCCGGGAGGATCGCGCCGCCCGGGATCCCGAAGATGTCGGTGACCCCGGCCGCCTCCAGCGACCGCACCAGGCTCTGAGCTCCGGTGATCGATCCCCCGGAGCGCTGCTGCTCACTCATTCCGCGTTGTCCTTCGTGTGCTCGTGGTCGTCGTACTCAACAAAAAACCCCTCTGTTGCCGGGCAACGAGGGGTGGACGCGTGACTGGGTGTCAGTCGTCGCGTCCGGTGCGTACGAGAAGGTGGCGCATGCGGCCACCGTACGCGGTCGTACGTCGTCCCGTCCACGCCACTCTCTCATGCGTCCCAAATGACAAGACAGCCGTCTCACGATCGGGACGTGTCCGGGCTGCTCGTGCGCGGGTCGTCCGGGGCCGTCACGGCGGCGAAACCCGCCCGCCATCAGGCGGCCCCGGCCCTGCCCGGCCCGCCGCCCTCACCCCATCGCGCTCCGCGCCTCCGCCAGCCGCTCGACGTCGGCGGGCAGGGCGGAGAGCGCCGCGCACGCCTGCTCGCGGGCCTCCGCGGCGACGGAGGCGTACGGCGCCGCGGCCGGCGCCACCCCCTCCACGTACTCGGCCAGCAGCAGCGCGTCGCGGTGGTCGCCCAGCGTCGACTGGATCGCCGAGCCCGCGGCGCCCAGCACCGCGACGTCCTCCCCGAGCACCTCGGCCGGCGGCTTGGTGACCGCCTCGGCGACGTGGCGCAGCCGCCGGGCCTGCTTGCGCAGCTCGTGCAGCGCCTCGGGCGGGGTCGCCGCCAGCGCCTCCGACGGCAGCGCCGCGGGCACCAGCGCGAGCGTCCGGTCGGCCCGCGCGAGCACGAGCCGACGGGCGACCTTCACCGCGGACCGGTCGGCGCGCTTGAGCGGCGGCGCGGCGCCCCAGTCGCCGAGGGTGCCCATCA
The DNA here is from genome assembly GCF_040191335.1 of Nocardioides sp. YIM 152588. Classification (NCBI taxonomy): domain Bacteria; kingdom Bacillati; phylum Actinomycetota; class Actinomycetes; order Propionibacteriales; family Nocardioidaceae; genus Nocardioides; species Nocardioides sp. YIM 152588. The sequence goes on from NZ_JBEGDJ010000030.1 coordinate 16,530, forward strand.
GGGCCCGCGCCGCGACGCCGTCGCACCACGCCGCGAAGGTTCGGTGCGCGCCGTCGTGCTCGGCCCGCAGCGGCGCCACCAGGTCCGGGCGCAGCCGCGCCAGGTCCACCCGCTCGAGCACGGCGTCGCACAGGTCGGCGCGGACCTCGAGGTCCCGCGCCACGCCGAGCACCGCGCCGAGGTCGCCCAGCTGGTGGCGCAGCTCCTTGGTCGGGCGCCGGCGCAGCTGTCCGTCGAACTCGGACAGGACGGTCCGCAGCCGGCGTACCGACGTGCGCAGGCGGTGGACGCCGTCGGGCTCGTCGGCGACCGCGGCGGGCAGCCGCTGGTCGATCCGCCCGGTCAGGTCGGCGATCACGGCCGAGACCATCTCACCGGTGGTGACCGCGGGCGCCATGGCGAAAGCCTGCCACCTGCCGGGTGGATCAGCCTGGAATCACCGATCGTCGGCGTAGCGAGCGGCACCAGACGGGTGTGATGGCAAGGCGGCGGCGCGCTGGCGGTCTGGTTGCACCGTTGAGCGTCGCCAACGAAGCCAGCGCGCCCGTATGGGGCCGCGTAGTAGCCGAGGATCGGTGATTCCAGGCTCAGGGCCGGATCGTGGCGGTCGCCTCGCTCAGGGCCGTCCGCTGGCGGCCCGCGTCGTCGAAATTCGCCGGGTCCAGCCAGCGCTCGTGGGCCTCGCGCACGGCGGGCCACTCGGCGTCGGTGACCGAGAACCAGTCGGTGTCGCGGTTGCGGCCCTTCACCACCAGGTGGTTCCGGAACCGCCCCTCGTGGGCGAAGCCGAGCCGGGCGGCCGCCCGGCGCGACGGCTCGTTGAGGCTGTCGCACTTCCACTCGAACCGGCGGTAGCCCAGGTCGTCGAGGGCGTGGCGCATCAGCAGGTGGATCGCCTCGGTCGCCGCGGCCGTCCGCTGGAGCGCCTTCGAGAGCAGGATGCCGCCGACCTCGATCTGCCCGTGGGTGGGCTCGATCCGCAGGTACGACGCGATCCCGGCCGCCGTCCCCGCCGCCGGCCCGGCGAGCGGGACGAGGGCGAAGGTGAGGTCCTCGGGACGGTCGAGCACCCCGGCCAGGTGCATCCAGAGCGTGGCGAGGCCGGTCGGTCGCTCGACCGGCCGGTAGGTCCACAGGTCGTCGTCGCCGTCGCCGCAGGTCGCCGCGAACAGCTCGGAGTAGCGGGCCGAGGTGAGCGGCTCGACCCGCACGTGCGCGCCTGTCAGGGTGACCGGCTCGGGCCGGGGACGCGGCTCCCAGCCGGGGACCGGCGCCCCGACCGGCTGGGCGGGCCGGGCGGGCCGGGCGGACTCGCTCACGGGCATTCCTCCTGGGTGCTCACTGGTAGGAGACGAACCGGACGCGGGGGCGGATCGCGGCGACCTCGCGCGGGCGCATCAGCCGGCTGTCCTCGTCGTAGAAGAGCTTGAAGCCCATCCTGAACGTGTCCGGCCGGGCCACCACCCGGTAGGTGTCCAGCTTCTGCCGGGGCGTGCCGAAGCCGTCGACGTGCTGCACCAGCGCGAGGCCGCGGCGGTCGCGGACCCGTTCCGCGTCGGGCAGCATCGAGGTGCGGAACTGGTGCACGACCAGCAGCTTCTCCGGCAGGTCGCGGCGCACCACCATCGCCGACAGCCAGGCCGAGACCCGGTTGACCTCGGCGGCGCGCACCGAGCCGAGCACCCGGCCGGGGACCTGGCCCCGTGCCATCCGCCACTCGGGGTCCAGCGCCAGCCCGACGTGCGGCCGCCGCAGCGCCCAGGCCCAGCGCCGGGCCACCTGGGCGAAGTCGGCGCGGCCGGGCTGCACGTCGAGCAGCACCAGCGCGCCCTGCCGGCGCGCGGCGGCCAGGTAGCGGCGTACGGCGGCGCGGTCGATGTCGTGGTTGAAGTCCCCGTCGCGACCCGGATGGGCGTCGGCGATGGTGACGATCAGCTCGTAGACCGGCTGCGCCTCGCCGTCCCCGCCGGCGAAGGGCCGGGCGGCCCGGACCAGCCGCCGGTGCGACGCCGCCGGGTCCCGCTCGCCCAGCACGCCGAGGGCGCCGCTGCCGGCGGTGCCGTAGTAGGCGACCAGGGTGCGGCCCGGGGCGAAGACCGGCTCGGTGCGCCACCGCGGGGCGGTCGCGGCGGCGGACTCGGCGTCGCCCCCCTCGCCGCCGCCGACGGCGGACCGGACCGCGGCGCCGTCGGCCGCCTCTCCCGCGGCGGGGCCCACCAGGGTGTCCGCGAGCGGCGCGTCCGCCCGCTCGTCGGCCAGCCGCACGCCGAGCGCGAGCAGCAGCAGGGCGGCGATCGCCAGGTGGGCGAGGACCGCCCCGGTGGTCCCGTCGTACGCGCGGAGCGGTGCGCTCACTCCGGGACGCGGCGGTAGGCGCCGTCGGAGGCCGCGGTGGCCATCGAGGCGTAGGCGCGCAGCGCCGCGGAGACCGGACGCTGCCGGTCGACCGGGGTGTAGGGGCGGTCGCGCTTCTCCTGCGCGGCCCGCCGCTCACCGATCACCAGGTCGTCGACCTCGAGGCTGAGCACGCGGTTCGGGATGTCGATGAAGATCGGGTCGCCGTCCTCGATCAGCGCGATCAGGCCACCACCGGCCGCCTCGGGCGAGATGTGCCCGATGGAGAGTCCGCTGGTGCCGCCGGAGAACCGGCCGTCCGTGATCAGGGCGCACTTCTGGCCCAGCCCGCGGCCCTTGAGGAAGGAGGTCGGGTAGAGCATCTCCTGCATGCCAGGGCCGCCCTTGGGGCCCTCGTAGCGGATCACGACCACGTCGCCGGCGTCGACGGAGCGGTCCAGGATGCCCTGCACGGCGTCGTCCTGGGACTCGTAGACCTTGGCCGTGCCGCGGAACACCAGGCACTCCTCGGGGACGCCGGCGGTCTTCACCACGCAGCCGTCGGGGGCGATGTTGCCGGACAGGATCGCCAGTCCGCCGTCGGCGGAGTAGGCGTGCTCGAGGTCGCGGATGCAGCCGTCGGCGGCGTCGGTGTCGAGGCTCGCCCAGGTGTTCGTGGTCGAGAACGGCTCGGTCGTGCGCACCCCGCCGGGGGCGGCGAGGAAGAGGTCAAGGGCCTGCTGGCTCGCCGTACCGCTGCGGATGTCCCACTCGCCCAGCCACTCCTCGACGCCTGCCGAGTGGACCGAGTGGACGTCGGTGTTCAGCACGCCGCCGCGGTGCAGCTCGCCCAGCAGGGCGGGGATGCCGCCGGCGCGGTGGACGTCCTCCATGTGGTACTTCGGGCTGTTCGGGGCGACCTTCGACAGGCAGGGCACCTTGCGGGAGATCGCGTCGATGTCGTGCACCGTGAAGTCGAGCTCGGCCTCGCGGGCCGCGGCCAGCAGGTGCAGCACGGTGTTGGTCGAGCCACCCATGGCGACGTCCAGCGCGACGGCGTTCTCGAACGCCGGGCGGGTGGCGATGGCGCGGGGCAGCACCGACTCGTCGTCGTTCTCGTAGTAGCGCTTGGCCAGGTCGACGACCAGGCGGCCCGCCTCGAGGAAGAGGTCCTTGCGGGCGGCGTGCGTGGCCAGCGTCGAGCCGTTGCCGGGCAGCGACAGGCCGATCGCCTCGGTCAGGCAGTTCATCGAGTTCGCCGTGAACATGCCCGAGCAGGAGCCGCACGTCGGGCACGCGGAGCGCTCGATCGTGTCCAGCTGCTCGTCGGTGACGGCGTCGTTGGCGGCGGCCACCATCGCGTCGACCAGGTCCAGCTTCTCGTGGACGATGCCCTCGATCGCGACCGTCTTGCCGGCCTCCATCGGGCCGCCGGAGACGAAGACCGTGGGGATGTTGAGCCGCAGCGCGGCCAGCAGCATGCCCGGGGTGATCTTGTCGCAGTTGGAGATGCAGACCAGGGCGTCGGCGCAGTGCGCCTGCACCATGTACTCCACGGCGTCGGCGATCAACTCGCGGCTCGGCAGCGAGTAGAGCATGCCGCCGTGGCCCATCGCGATGCCGTCGTCGACGGCGATCGTGTTGAACTCCTTGGCCACGCCGCCGGCCTCGACCACCGACCCGGCGACCAGCTTGCCCATGTCGCGCAGGTGCACGTGGCCCGGCACGAACTCGGTGAAGGAGTTGGCGATCGCCACGATCGGCTTGCCGAAGTCGGAGTCGGTCATCCCGGTGGCGCGCCACAGGGCGCGCGCGCCGGCCATGTTGCGGCCCTGGGTGGACGTCGCGGAGCGGAGGATCGGCATGGGTCAAGGCTACGCCGGTGGTGTGCCGGCGGGCGCGGGGGCGGTGGTGCTGAGATCGGGCGGGTCGGTGTTCGTCCCACGCGCCCCACGAATCACCGGTCGACAGGTGATTCATGCGCTTGACAGGCATTGCAACGCCTGTCAAGCGTCGGAATCACCGGTCGACCGGTGATCCCGACGCCACCGCCCTCAGACCACCCCGACCTTCAACGACATCACGTCCGGCAGGTCCGCCACGATCTCGGTGAACGTCTCGCCGTCGTCGACCGACGCCCACACCGCCCCGTTGCGCCCGCCGAGGTAGAGCCCGGCGGGGTCGTGGGAGTCGATGCACATCGCGTCCCGCATCACGGCGACGTAGCAGGGGTCGGGCAGCCCGGCGTCGTACGGCGTCCAGGACTCCCCCGCGTCGTCGCTGCGCCACACCCGGGCCTTCCCGCCCGGCGGGTACCGGCCGGCGCCGCTGCCCAGCGGGAAGACGTAGATCGTGTCCGGGCGGTGCGGGTGCACCACCACCGGGAAGCCGAAGTCGCTGGGCAGGCCGTCGGCGATGGAGGTCCAGGCCCCGCCCTCGTCGTCGGAGCGGTAGACCCCGCCGTGGTTCTGCAGGTAGAGCCGCTCGGGACGGCTGGGGTGGCGGGTCACCTTGTGCACGCACTGGCCGAACTCGGGGTACTGCTGGCCCTCGGGCAGGAAGTCGGCCCGGATGCCCTTGTTCCGCGGCTCCCAGGTCGCGCCGCCGTCGGTGGTCCGGTAGACGCCGCCGGTGGAGATCGCCACCGTCACCGAGTCCGGGTCGGTCGGGTGCGGCAGGATCGTGTGGAACGCCTGGCCGCCGAACCCCGCGCCCCACTGCTCCCGGTGCGGGTGGTTCCACAGGCCCTCCATCAGCGCGAAGGTCTCCCCGCGGTCCTCGGAGCGCCAGACCGCGCCGGGCTCGGTGCCGGCCCAGACGACGCCCTCGGTGGTGCCGGGCACGAGCTGCCAGATCCGCTCGACGCTCGCGCCCACCCCCTCGGGGAACCTCACCCCGCCGCCGGCGGTCTCCTGCCAGCTCTCGCCGAGGTCGTCGGACCAGCGGACCTGCGGGCCGAGCCACATCGAGGAGGCGCCGGCGAACATCCGCGGCGGTCCCTCGCCGCGGGCGTCGACCAGGCCGGAGTACACCTCCTCCATGTCGTGGTGGGGTCCGCTGAACTCCCACGACGCGCGGTCCTCGGACCGCCCCACCCACTGCCCCTTGCGCGTGCCGACCAACAGCACCGTGGTCATCGTCGCCTCACTTCCGCGGAGGCCTCGCTCCGCCGTCACCGACCGGATCAAGGAGTGGACCCGCGGGCGGGTCCGAACTCATCGCTCCCAGCATCGTGGCACCCACCGACACCCACCACCAGGGACGTACGCCGGCGGCCCTCCCCGTGGCCGGGCAGACCGCGGCTCCCCCTAGATTGGCCCGGTGCCAGCGCCGTCGATCCGATCCCGTGCCGGCGCCCCACCCCTCGGGCTGGCGGTGGCGCTGGTCCTGGTCGGCATCGCGTCGGTCCAGCTCGGCGCCGGTGTCGCCAAGACCCTGTTCGACGAGGTCGAGCCGACCGCCATCGTCTGGCTGCGGCTGGCCACCAGCTCGCTGGTCCTCGTCGCCCTCGCCCGCCCGCGGCTGCGCGGCCGCACCCGGGAGGAGTGGCTGACCGTGCTGGCCTTCGGCGCGAGCCTGGGGGTGATGAACTGGGCGATCTACCAGTCGTTCTCCCGGATCCCGATCGGCGTCGCGGTCACCTTCGAGTTCGTCGGCCCCCTGACACTGGCGGCGCTGGGGTTCAGCCGGCGCCGGGACCTGGCCTGGGTGGCGCTGGCCGGCGTGGGCGTCGTGCTGCTCGGCGCCGAGCGCAGCGGCCTCGACCCGCTCGGGGTCGGCTTCGCGCTGCTCGCAGGCGCGGCCTGGGCCTCCTACATCCTGCTGAGCGCTCGGACCGGGCGGCAGTGGCCCGGGCTGGACGGCCTGGCGGTGGCCAGCGTGGTGGCGCTCGTCGTGGTCACCCCCGGTCTCGTCGGCGTCGACGCCGGCGGCCTGGCCGACACCCGCATCCTGCTGCTCGGCGCCGCCGTCGGGCTGCTCAGCTCCGTGGTCCCCTACAGCGCGGAGCTGGTGGCGCTGCGCCGCCTCCCCGCGGCCACCTTCGGGGTGCTGATGAGCCTCGAGCCGGCCGCCGCGGCGCTGGTCGGCCTGCTGGTCGTCGGCGAGACGCTCGCGCCGGCGCAGTGGCTCGCGATCGGCTGCGTGGTCGCCGCCAGCATCGGCGCCACCCGCGCCGCCGGCCCGCGCCAGGCCGCGCCGGCGCCGGACTGAGCGAACCAGGCGACCGCGGCGACCGCGGCCACGGCCCTTCATCGAGATGTCACGCCCCCGTGACCTCGCCCCCCGCCAGTCCTCCTACGGTGGGGCGCATTCCCCGCCATCGTCGAAAGCCCCCAACGATGACCTCTCTTCTCGGTGCCCTTCCCCTCCCCCTGCTCGGTCCGCTCCCCCGCCTCGCCCGCCACCTGCGCGCCTGGCCCGTCCACGCCCAGGAACAGGCGCGCCGCAACGCGATGGTCGCCGCCACCGACTGCGCCGACCGGCGCGCGGACCGCGAGGAGGTCGACCGGTTCCTCGCGGAGCGGTCGACGGCACGAGCGACCGGCCCGGACGACGAGGCCGCCGCGGACCGCATCCACGCCTGATCCGGCGCGCGAGGGATCACCCGGCGGATCTGCGCGTCGGCGCCGCCGTACTCGTGCAGAATCGGCGCATGCCGCCCTCCACCTCCCGTGAAGCCGCGCGGGCGTCGCTGTCCTTCCACGACATCCTCTCCGACGACGGGACGCACCTGCGGGCCTGGACCAACGACCCGGAGGGCACGATCGAGGGTCCGACGGTGGTCCTCTGCAACGGGCTGGGCACCAACCCGCACCTGTGGCCCGGCCTGCTCGAGCCCGACTGCGGGGTCCGCGTGGTCTCCTGGTTCCACCGCGGCGTCGGCGGCTCCGAGCGCCCCCGCGACCCCGACCACGTGCGCATCGAGCACTTCGTCGAGGACGCGCTCTCGGTGATGGACCACTTCGACCTCGACCGCACGGTGCTGATGGGCTGGTCGATGGGCGTGAACACGATGTTCGAGCTGGCCCACCGCAACCCGGAGCGCGTCCGCGGCCTCTTCGCCGTCTGCGGGGTGCCCGGCGACACCTTCGCGACGATGCTCGGCCCGCTCCACCTGCCGCGCCCCGTGGCGCGGGCGATCACGGTCAACATCGCGCGCGCCGGGACGCTGCTGGGCCGCGCCCTGACGCCGCTGGTCCGGCGGATCCCGGTCGGGCCGCGGACGATCGGGATGCTCAGCCACACCGGCTTCATGCTGCCCGTCGCCGACCCGGAGGCCGCGGCGGAGGGCGTCGCGGAGTTCCTCACCACGCCGGTCGACTGGTACGCCCACCTGGCGCTGAGCACGTCGGAGCACGCGCGCGTCTCGCTGAGCTCGGTCCGCGTCCCCGCCCGCTTCGTGGCGTCGAAGTACGACGTCCTGGCCGGCGCCCGGGACATGGCGACCGCGGCCGCCCGGATGATCGACGCCGACTATTTCGAGTTCCCCAACAGCCACTTCCTGCCGCTGGAGCGGCCCGAGGAGATCCAGTGGCTGCTGAAGGACTTCCTGGAGCAGGTGGACTGAGTGCGGCACCGCGCCCGCGCCGGGCGGATCGCGGTGGTCGCCGCCGCGGTCGCGGCGTCGGCGCTCGCCGGCTGCAGCCAGGGCGGCAACGAGAGCGTCGTGGTGGTCTCGCCGAGCCTGACCGCCGCCCCCAGCACGGACGCGTCCGCCTCCGCGACCGACGACGCCACCTCGGAGGACGGGACGGGCCGCGGCACCGGCACGACGGGCAGCGCGCCCTTCGACCCCGACGGGGTACCGGACGTGGTCGCGACCGTGGCCACCGGCCTGGCCACGCCGTGGGGGTTGGACTTCCTGCCGGACGGTCGAGCCGTGGTCACCGAGCGGGACAGCGGCCGGGTCCTCGTCGTGACCGCCCCACCCTCCGGGAGCGACCGGGAGGGCACCGTGACCGAGGTCGGCACGCTGCCCCAGACCGCCGCCCGGGGCGAGGCCGGGCTGCTCGGGGTCGCCGTGTCGCCGACGTTCTCCCGCGACCGGACCCTCTACTTCTACGTCTGCACCGCCACGGACAACCGCGTGGTGAGGGCACGGCTGACCGGCTCCGGCCTGGGCGCGACGACCCCGGTGCTGACCGGCATCCCCAACGGGTTCATCCACGACGGCGGGCGGCTGAGGTTCGGCCCCGACGGCTACCTCTACGTCAGCACCGGCGAGGCGGGCGAGTCGTCGCTCGCCCGCGACCGCGGCTCCTACGCCGGCAAGATCCTGCGGATCACCACCGACGGCGAGCCCGCGCCGGACAACCCGTTCGGCACCACCGTCTGGTCCTGGGGCCACCGCAACATCGAGGGCCTGGCCTTCGACGGCCAGGGCCAGCTCTGGGCCTCGGAGTTCGGCCAGGACACCGCCGACGAGCTGAACCGGATCGTGCCCGGCGAGGACTACGGGTGGCCGGTCGTCGAGGGACGCGGCGGCGCGGGCCGCTACGCCCAGCCGGCACTGACGTGGTCCCCCGACGACGCCTCCCCGGCCGGGCTGGCCTTCGTCGACGGCCACCTGTGGATGGCCGCCCTCAAGGGCGAGCGGCTGTGGCGGATCACGGTCGCCGGCGGGCGGGCGAGCGACCCCACGGCGTACCTGATGGACGGCCGCGACGGCGGGTACGGGCGGCTGCGCACCGTCGAGCTCGCGCCGGACGGGCGGCTGTGGGTGACCACCAGCAACCGGGACGGCCGCGGGGAGCCGACCGAGGGCGACGACCGGATCCTGCTGATCGAGCCCTGACGCGAGTCGGCACAAACTCGCACGCGAGTCGGCACAAACTCACGCTCGAACGCGTCAGTTTGTGCCGACTCGCGCCCTGGGCCGCGTCAGTTTCTGTCGACTCGCGCGCTCGCCGGCTCGGCGCGGACCACCCGCGCCTTGCGCGCGGCCCGGCGCAGCGTGGTCAGCACGGCCGGCCCGAGCAGCGCGATCGCCAGCGCGTTGGTGATCGCGCGGCCCGTGTCCCACCCACCGGTGGAGGTGAGGAGCGAGTAGACGAGGAACCGGTGCAGGTTCTCCAGCACCGGCGCGCCCGGCACGTAGGCGAGCTCCGAGGTGTCCTGGCCGGGCACCTGGATGCCGGCGATGAACGGCCAGCCCCACATGTTCATCAGGAGGCCGTAGGCGTAGGCCGCGACGATCCCGTAGACCACCAGCATCACGATCTCGCGGCGGCCACGGACGCCGCGGGGCAGCAGCCCGGCACCCATGCCCACCCAGGCCGCCACGAGCATCTGGAACGGCAGCCACGGCCCGACGCCGGCGGTGAGCAGCGCCGAGGCGAACAGCGAGGTGCAGCCGAGCACGAAGCCGAACGCGGGCCCGTAGACCCGTCCGCCCAGGATCAGCAGGAAGAAGACCAGCTCCAGCCCGGCGGTGCCGGCGCTGGCCACGCGCAGCACGGCGTTGACAGCGCTCAGCACGCCGAGGATCGCCAGCACCCGGGAGTCCAGGCCGCCCTCGCCCATCTCGGCCAGCACCACCGCCAGGATCAGCGGCATCAGCACCAGGAACAGGAACGGCGGGTCCACGCGGCCGTCACCGGCCGGGTCCACCTGCAGCAGCAGCGGCCAGAAGAGCATCAGCAGCCCGATCGCCGAGGCCAGCCCGAGCACCAGGCCCGACCGCAACCGGATCGGTACGGCGACCTGCCGCTCGCCGCTCACGGCAAGGCCCCCGAGGGGGCGTCGGCGAGCGCGGCGGCGACCTGGTCGACGCTGAGCCAGCCCGGGCCGAGCACCTTGGTCACCTGCGGCGCGAAGGCGGGCGACTCGCTGACGCCCCGCGCGACCGGTGCGTCGGAGACCACCTCGCCCTCGGCGAGCACCACCAGGTCGTCGGCGACCTGCGCCACGAACTCGACGTCGTGGGTGGCCACCAGCACGGTCCGCGCGGCGCCCGGCTCGGTCGCGAGGTCGCGCAGCATCCCCGCCAGCGCGTGCTTGGCCGGATAGTCCAGCCCCCGGGTCGGCTCGTCGAGCAGCAGCACGGTGGGGCGGGCGGTCAGCACGATCGCCACCGCGAGCGCGAGTCGCTGGCCCTCGGACAGGTCGCGGGGATGCCGGTCCGGATCGATCCCCGGGGCGAGCCGCTCCAGCAGCCCGTGGCAGGTCCCGGTGTCGACCCCGGAGGTCTCGTCGGCCGCGGCGCACTCCTCGGCGACGGTCTCCAGGTAGAGCAGGTCGGCGGGGCTCTGCGGCACCAGCCCGGTGGTGACGCGCCGCTGCTCGGGCCGCAGCGACGACGGCTCGGCGCCGGCGACGCGGACGGTGCCCGAGGCGGGGGCGTGGCGCCCCTGGAGCGTCCACATCAGGCTGGACTTGCCGGCGCCGTTGCGGCCCATCAGCGCCGTCACAGCGCCCGCCCGCAGGCTCAGGTCGACGCCCCGCAGCGCGGGGGTCCGGCCGTGCGCGAGCACCAGGCGCCGTACGTCGACGCTCGGCGCCGCGGCGGTGGACCGGGTCGCGGGCTCCGGCGGAGTGCCGAGGCGCTGCCGCAGAGCGGTGGCCCGGCGGCGGGCGTCGCGGACGGTGAGCGGCAGCGGGTCCCAGCCGGCGAGGCGGCCGAGGTCGACCAGCGGCGGGGCGATCGGCGAGTCCCGGAGCACGTCCTCGGGCGCGCCGACGCGCAGCGTGCCGGGCCGCTCGGGGTCCCCGCCGAGCAGGCAGAGCCGGTCGGCGAACGGGACCACCCGCTCCAGCCGGTGCTCGGCGACCAGCACGGAGACGCCGAGGTCGTGGACCAGGCGGGTCAGTGTCGCCAGCACGTCCTCGGCGGCGGTCGGGTCCAGCGCCGAGGTGGGCTCGTCGAGGACCAGCAGCCGGGGGTGCGCGGTCAGCACCGAGCCGATGGCGACCCGCTGCTGCTGCCCGCCGGAGAGGGTGCGCAGGTCGCGGTGGCGCAGGTCGGCGATGCCGAGCAGGTCGAGGGTCTCCTCCACCCGGCGCCGCATCGTCGCCGGCGGCAGGCCGAGCTGCTCCATCCCGAAGGCGAGCTCCTCCTCGACGGTGTCGGTGACGAACCAGGCCGCCGGGTTCTGGCCGACGAAGCCGACCACGTGCGCGCGGTCGCGGGCGGGCAGGTCGATCACGCTGCGCCCGTCGATCAGCACGTCACCGGTGAGGGTGCCGCCGCTGAAGGAGGGCACGAGGCCGGCGACGACGCCGAGGAGCGTGGACTTCCCGACGCCGGTGGGGCCGGAGAGGACGACCAGCTCGCCGTCCTCGATCGTCAGGTCGACGCCGTCCAGCACCGGCGCGGACGCGCCCTCGTAGGCCAGGGTGATGCCGCGGAGCTCGATCATCGCGCCGCCACCGCCTCCCGCGCCGCGGGGGCGGGTGCGGCCGCCCCCTCGCGGCGACCGACGGTCGGCGCCGGCGGCGCCACCCAGATCGGCAGCAGCCCGACCAGGATCGCGGCCAGCGCGGCCGGGGTCACGGTGGGCATCGCGAGCACGCCCGGGTGGGCGACCGCGACGTCCCATCGCTGCACGGCCCACAGGCCCGCGCCGGCGACCAGGCCGGAGGCGGCGACGAGGATCTCCGGCAGCGCCCAACGGTCGGGGCGGTACCGGGTGCGGCGCACCCGCCGGCCCGCCGCCACGAAGCCGGCGACGGCGACGGCGGTGCCGACCGCGAGCATCGGCCAGGCCAGCAGCCGGGGTGCGGTGCCGTCCAGGAAGGCGTAGACGCCGACGCAGACGCCGAGCAGCCCGAGCAGCATCAGCGCACCGGTGACCCGGCGCTGGCGGCGGCTCGCCTCGCCGGCGCGGCCGTAGCCGCGCGCGTCCATCCCGGCCGCCAGGGCCAGGGAGCGCTCGAAGGCGTCCTCGAGGATGGGCACCAGCAGCCGGCGCAGCCCCCGCACCCGCCGGAACCTGCCCTGCGGTCCACCCCGCAGCTGCTGGGCGGCGCGCACGCGCCGGGCGCTGTCGGAGAGCTGGGGCACGACGGTGATCGCGACCGTCATCGCGGTGCCGATCTCGTAGAGCGCCGGCGGCAGCGACTTCATCAGCCGCTTGGGGTTGGCCAGCGCGTTCGCGGCGCCGACGGCGATCAGCAGGGTGGCCAGGCGCAGCCCCTCGTAGAGCGCGGAGAGCAGCTCCTCGCGGGTGAACGGGCCGAGCAGGCTGATCCCGGCCGCGAAGTCCGGCAGCGGGATCGAGGGCAGCGTGAACAGCACGTGCCCGGGGACGTCGCCGCCGAGCACGATCCGGAACAGCACCCGGATCCCGATCACCACCACCCCGAGCCACAGGTAGAGGCGGAACGAGCGGGCCCACGGCTGGTCGGAGCGGCAGGAGAAGACGGTCAGGCAGACCACCGCGAGCAGCGGCAGCAGCAGGAACGGGTTGGTGGTGCAGGAGGCACCGACCGCCAGCCCGACCGCCCAGGTCCACCAGGCCACGGGGTGCAGGTCGCGCGGGAGCCTCATCCCCGTCGCCTCCTCAGCACCTGGACGACCGCGGCGAGCAGCACCGCACCGGCCCCGGCGACCGCCCACCACGGCACCGGGGTGCCGGCGGCGTCCTCGTCGGTCACGACCACGCCGCCCTCGCGGGAGGCGTCGGCCGGCTCGTCGAGCACCGCCGCCTCCCCCGAGAGCTCGACGTCGGGCGGCGTCGCCGAGCCCGCGCCCTGGTGCCAGGACCAACCGACGGCGCCGCCGGCCGGGATCTCCAGCGACGTCACCCCGAGGGTCGCGTAGGACCAGTCGGCGGTGCCGTCGGACCACCACAGGCTCCAGTAGGCGTCGCCCTCGAAGCAGGGGCCCGTGGCCGGCTCGCCGGCGACCCGGCACACGAAGCCGGGCTGCTGCGGCAGGTACTCCATCGTCACCCCGGCGGCGTCGAACGCCTCCGCCGCGGTGCCCGGATCCACGCAGGCGGTCCGGTCCTCGGCGTCGATCCGGTGGAACTCGACGACCACCAGCACACCGTCGCACCCCGTGCCGCCCGCCGCCACCGGGGCTGCCACCGGGGCTGCCACCGGGGCTGCCACCGGGTCCGTCGCCGCGCTCGCCACCGGCGCCGCCGTCACGGAGACGGCGGCGGCGAGGACGGTCGCGGCGAGGGCGCGGCGCAGCATCGTTCGCTCCGGGATCAGGCCGCGGGGCAGGCCGCGGCGGCGTCCTCGGGGGCGGTGAGCAGGCCCGGCAGCGCCTGCGCGGTCGCGAGGCGCCACTGGTACGACGTCTTGGCCGTGATCCCCTTCGTGGCCGCGCCGGTCACCGCCGCGTCGTCGTACGCGATGGCGCCGGTGGCGTCGGCCAGGCCACCCGTGCAGTCGTCGCCGACCTGGTGGGCCCGCAGCCAGCCGGCGGCCGCGGCCGCGGCCTCGTCCTCTCCGGCCAGGGCCAGGGCGCGGGCGGCGAGGCCGGTGCTGTTGGCGTTCGCGGGCAGCTCGGCGCTGCCCTCGAAGGCGCCGTCCTCCTGCTGGGCGCCGACCAGGTAGGCCACCGCGCCGTCCAGCGCGCCGGCCAGCTCCTCGTCGTCGGCGGCGAGGTCGTCGAGCAGCAGGACCGCGAGGGCGGTGGCGTCCACCGAGGCGCTGCCGCCGTCGCCGTCGCAGGACTGGTCCTTCGCCTTCGGCTTCGAGAAGTTCTGGCGGAAGAAGCCGTCCGAGCACTGCTGCAGCAGCAGGAAGTCGAGCGCCGCGTCGGCCTCCTCGACCCCGGCGCCGGCCAGCCCGCGGACCGCCCAGGCCTGCCCGAGGGAGTTCGCGAAGTCGCCGTACGAGCTCTCGTCGCTGGTGCGGCCGGAGTCGTCGGTCCGGTCGAGCAGGGTGCCGAGCGCGTCGAAGCCGCCGACATCGGTCGGGTCGTCGCCGTTGTCGGCGGCGAGCGCGACCAGCTTGCCGGCGTTGCCGGCCCAGATGTCCTCGCCGGGCGCGGCGTACTCCTGCGCGTGGGCGTAGACGGCCTCGGTCATCGCCGCGACGTCCTCGTCGTGGCCGCCGACCTCCTCGAGCGAGTAGATCGCGTCCACGGTGCCGCCGTAGTCGGGCGAGGCGTACTCCTCGTTGACCAGGACGCCGTCGGTCAGCTGACCGGCGAACCAGGTCGCGGCGGCACCGGCGGCGGCCTCGCCGGCGTCGGTGACGGCCGCGGCGGTGGTCTCGGCCGCGGCGGCGTCGGCGCCGTCGGTGTCGGTGTCCGAGCCGCAGCCGACGAGGGCGAGGGCGAGGGCGCCGGCGGCGAGGGTCGCGCCGGTACGGCGCAGGGTGGGCGTGTGCATGGTTCCTTCCCGCTGCACGCAGGCGGGGTCGACATCGGTCGACGACCCGCTGCTACTCCACGACAGCGTTTGGTGTCAGGACGACCTGTGGAAGGTGCTCCGGCTCGCCGCCCCCGCGGGGCGGCCTACGGTTGCGGGTCAGCGCCGGACTTCGACCGGCTTCCCCCGCCACAGGCGTGATGGATTGATTCGGGCGTGATCCTACGCCGTCTCCGGGGCGTCACCGACCACGCCCGGATGTCGGCCGCGCGGGGGTGCCCGAGATCACGCCGAGCCGGCAGGCTCTCTCTGCCCACTCGGTGTCGTCGCGACGGTCCCACCGGCCACACCCGTCGCACCGGACGGGCACTTCGGTCGCTTGACGGGCGATGCAATGCCTGTCAAGCGCGGGAATCACCGGTCGACCGGTGATTCCCGCGCCCAGGCAGGCCCAGCCTCAGGCCAGCTTCTCCAGGATCAGCTCGCGCACGCGCCCGGCGTCGGCCTGGCCGCGCATCTCCTTCATCACGGCGCCGATCAGGGCGCCGGCGGCGGCCACCTTGCCGTCGCGGATCTTGTCCGCCACGTCGGGGTTCGCCGCGATCGCCTTGTCCACGGCGGCCGACAGCGCGCCGTCGTCGGAGACGATCTCCAGGCCGCGGGCCGCCACGATCTCCTCGGGCGTGCCCTCGCCGGCGACCAGGCCGTCGAAGACCTGGCGGGCCAGCTTGTCGTTGATCGTGCCCGCGTCAACGAGCGCCTGGACGGCGGCCACCTGGGCGGGCGAGACCCCGACCCCGGACAGCTCGACGCCCGCGTCGTTGGCGCGGCGGGCCAGCTCGGAGAGCCACCACTTGCGGGCGGCCTGCGGGGCCGCGCCTGCGGCCACGGTCTCCTCGACCAGCTCCAGCGCACCGGCGCCGACGGTGTCGCGCATCTCCAGGTCGGAGAAGCCCCAGTCGGCCTGCAGCCGGGCCCGCTTCTGGGCGGGGTTCTCCGGCAGGGTGGCGCGCAGCTCCTCGACCCACTCCCGCGACGGGGCGACCGGCACCAGGTCCGGCTCGGGGAAGTAGCGGTAGTCCTCGGCGTCCGACTTCGGGCGGCCGGGGCTGGTGGAGCCGTCGTCCTCGTGGAAGTGCCGCGTCTCCTGCAGGATCGAGCCGCCCGCGTTCAGCACGCCGGCGTGCCGCGACATCTCGAAGCGGACCGCGCGCTCGACCGAGCGCAGCGAGTTCACGTTCTTGGTCTCGGTGCGGGTGCCGAGCTTCTCGGTGCCCTTCGGCGCCAGCGAGAGGTTGACGTCGGCGCGCATCGAGCCCTGGTCCATCCGGGCGTCGGAGACGTCGAGGGCGACGATCAGGTCGCGCAGCTGGGAGACGTAGGCGCGGGCCACCTCGGGCGCCTTCTCCCCCGCGCCGAGGATCGGCTTGGTGACGATCTCGATCAGGGGGATGCCGGCGCGGTTGTAGTCGACCAGCGAGTAGTCCGCGCCGTGGATGCGACCGGTGGCGCCACCGATGTGGGTGGTCTTGCCGGTGTCCTCCTCCATGTGGGCGCGCTCGATGCCGACCCGGTAGGTCTCGCCGTCGACCTCGACGTCGAGCCAGCCGTCGAAGGCGATCGGCTCGTCGTACTGGGAGGTCTGGAAGTTCTTCGGCATGTCCGGGTAGAAGTAGTTCTTCCGGGCGAAGCGGCACCAGTCGGCGATCTGGCAGTTCAGCGCGAGGCCGATCCGGATCGCGGACTCCACGGCCTTGCCGTTGACCACCGGCATCGCGCCGGGCAGGCCCAGGCAGGTCGGGCAGACCTGGGTGTTCGGCTCGGCGCCGAAGGTGGTCGGGCAGCCGCAGAACATCTTGGTCGCGGTGTGGAGCTCGACGTGGACCTCGATGCCCATCGCGGGGTCGTACGTCGCGACGACCTCGTCGAAGTCGACCAGCTCGACGTTGGCGGTCATGCCTGCACCTCCGGCAGCTTGTCCAGGATGGGGCCGCCGGCGGCGGCGGTGACGGCGGCCTCGAGCGCGGCGCCGACGCGGTAGAGCCGGTCGTCGGCGAGCGCCGGCGCCAGGATCTGGAAGCCGACCGGCAGGCCGTCCTCCTCGGCGAGCCCGACCGGCACCGAGATGCCGGGGACGCCGGCCAGGTTGGCCGGGATGGTCGCGAGGTCGTTGAGGTACATCGCGATCGGGTCGTCCAGCTTCTCCCCCAGCGGGAAGGCGGTGGTCGGCGCGGTCGGCGAGACCAGCACGTCGACCTGCTCGTACGCCGCCTCGAAGTCGCGGCTGATCAGCGTCCGCACCTTCTGGGCCTGCCCGTAGTAGGCGTCGTAGTAGCCGCTGGAGAGCGCGTAGGTGCCGATGATGATCCGGCGCTTGACCTCGTCGCCGAAGCCGGCGTCGCGGGTCGCCTTCATGACGTCCTCGGCGCTCGGGTCGCCGTCGGGGGTGACCCGCAGGCCGTAGCGCATGGCGTCGAACTTGGCGAGGTTCGAGGAGGCCTCGGCCGGCAGGATCAGGTAGTAGGTCGCCAGCGCGTGCACGAAGCTCGGGCACGAGACCTCGACGACCTCGGCACCGGCCTTGGTGAGCAGGTCGACCGACTCGGCGAACCGGGCCATCACGCCGGGCTGCCAGCCGTCGCCGGCCAGCTCCTTGATGACGCCGACCTTGAGGCCGGTCAGGTCGCCGGCCGCGCCCTGCCTCGCCGCGGCGACCAGGTCGCCCACCGGCGCGTCCACCGAGGTGGAGTCGAGCGGGTCGTGGCCGCCGATCAGCTCGTGCAGCAGCGCGGAGTCGAGCACGGTCCGGGTCACCGGGCCGACCTGGTCCAGGCTGTTGGCGAGCGCGACCAGGCCGTAGCGGGAGACCCCGCCGTAGGTCGGCTTCACGCCGACGGTGCCGGTGACGGCGCCGGGCTGGCGGATCGAGCCGCCGGTGTCGGTGCCCAGGGCGAGCGGGGCCTCGAACGCGGCGACCGCGGCCGCCGAGCCGCCGCCGGAGCCGCCCGGGATCCGGGTCTGGTCCCACGGGTTGCGGGTGGGGCCGTACGCCGAGTGCTCGGTGGAGGAGCCCATCGCGAACTCGTCCATGTTGGTCTTGCCCAGGATCGGCAGGCCCGCCGCCTTGAGCTTGGCGACCACCGTGGCGTCGTACGGCGGGACCCAGCCCTCGAGGATCTTGGATCCGCAGGTGGTCGGCAGGCCGGAGGTGGCCAGCACGTCCTTGACCGCGATCGGCACGCCGTCGAGCGGGTGCAGCGGCTCGCCGGCGGCGCGGCGGGCGTCGGAGGCGGCGGCCTGGGCCAGCGCGCCCTCGGCGTCGACGTGGAGGAAGGCGTGGACGCCGGCCTCGGCGTCGCCGTCGACAGCGGCGATCCGGTCCAGGTAGGCCCGGGTGATCTCGACCGAGGTGGTCTCGCCGGCGGCCAGGGCGTCGGCCAGCTCGGCGGCGCTCCTGCGGATGAGGTCCATGCTCACTGCTCCTCCCCCAGGATCCGCGGCACGGAGAACCGCTGGTCCTCGACGGCCGGGGCGCCCGAGAGCGCCTGCTCGGCGGTGAGGCTCGGGCGGACCACGTCCTCGCGGAAGACGTTGGTCAGCGGGATCGGGTGGGAGGTGGGCGGCACGTCGTCGCCGGCCACGCCGCGGATCGCGGCGACCGACTCCAGGATCACCGCCAGCTGGGGCGCGAGGTGGTCCAGCTCGGCGTCGTCGAGATCGATCCTGGCGAGGTCGGCCAGGTGGGCCACGTCCTCGCGCGAGATCGCGGCGCTTTCGGTGTCAGGCATGGGGACCATCCTAGGGAGCGGAGCGCCGGATCACCGATCCGGCCGCCCCCGCGGACGGCACCCCGGACGACCCGCCGCACGAGCGCGTGGTGGCGATGTGGCGCGAGGGGCTGGGAGCGGGCCCGGAGTTGTGATGGAGTCGAGGCAGCGCCACCCCCGCGAAGGAGTGTTGCCGTGCCCGGTCTGACCAGGGAAGAGCTGTTCCGCACCAAGAGCGTCGAGCAGGCGATCGCCGATACCGTCGAGCCGGAGCACCGGCTGCGCAAGGACCTCGGCGTGCGCGACCTGATCGTGTTCGGGGTCGGCGTGATCATCGGGGCGGGGATCTTCGTGATCACGGGCACGGTGGCCGCCAGCAACGCCGGGCCGGCGATCACCGTCTCCTTCGCGATCGCCGGGCTGGCCTGCGCGCTGGCCGCGCTGTGCTACGCCGAGTTCGCCTCGACGCTCCCGGTCGCGGGCAGCGCCTACACGTTCAGCTACGCCACGTTCGGGGAGCTCCTCGCCTGGATCATCGGCTGGGACCTGGTGCTGGAGTTCACGATCGGCGCCGCCGCGCTGGCCACCAGCTTCTCCGGCTACTACCAGGAGGTGGTGGCGGGGACCTCGTTCGAGGTGCCCGCCTCGATCGGCTCCGCGACGGACGGGTCGGTCGACCTGCCGGCGGTGGTGGTCTCGCTGCTGGTGATGGTCGTGCTGATCGCGGGCATCAGGTTCTCCTCCTGGCTCAACCAGGTGGTGGTGGCGATCAAGCTGATGGTGATCCTCGCGGTGATCGTCTTCGGCGCCGCCTACATCCAGCCGGACAACTACAGCCCGTTCGTCCCGCCCTCCCAACCGGCGCCGGAGGGTGCGGGCGGCTTCCTGGACTCCACGCTGATCAGCTCGCTGCTGGGCATCGAGCCGTCGGTCTTCGGCATCGGCGGCGTGATCGCCGGCGCCTCGGTGGTCTTCTTCGCCTTCCTCGGCTTCGACATCGTCGCCACCACCGCCGAGGAGACCCGCGACCCGCAGCGGGACATCCCGCGCGGCATCCTCGGCTCGCTGGCCATCGTCACCGCGCTCTACATGGTGGTGAGCCTGGTGATCACCGGGATGCAGAGCTACACCGAGATCGACCCGGACGACGGCGCCCCGCTGGCCACCGCGTTCGACGTGGTCGGGCTGGAGTTCATGGGCAGGCTGATCGCGCTCGGCGCCTGCGTCGGGCTGATCGTCGTGGTGATGATCCTGATGCTCGGCCAGACCCGGGTCGGCTTCGCGATGGCGCGCGACGGGCTGCTCCCCCAGCAGCTGGCGCGGGTGCACCCGTGGTTCGGGACGCCCTGGCTGTTCACCCTCATCACCGGCGTCGCGGTGGCGACGATCGGTGGCCTGGTCGACCTGCAGACGCTGGCGCACCTGGTGAGCATCGGCACGCTGTTCGCCTTCATGCTGGTCAGCATCGGCGTGGTGATCCTGCGCCGGAACCGGCCCGACCTGCCGCGCTCCTTCCGGGTGCCGGCGGTCTACGTCGTGGCGACCGCCTCCACCCTGCTGTGCGGCTACCTGATGCTCAACCTGACCGGCGGCACCTGGCTGCGCTTCCTGGCCTGGATGGCGCTCGGGGTCGGCGTCTACCTGCTCTACGGCCGCCACCACTCGCGGCTCGCGGCGCGGGAGCGGGCGTCCGAGGACGCCTGACCCGACCGGGGCCGGCTCAGCCCGCCGGTTCCTCGGCGCCGCCGTCCTCGGACGCCGGGGCGGGCGGGCCCTCCGCGAGCAGCCGGACGAACCCCTCCTCGTCCAGGATCGGTACGCCGAGCTGCTCGGCCTTGTCGGCCTTCGACCCGGCGTTCTCGCCGATCACCACGAAGTCGGTCTTCTTCGAGACCGACCCGGCCGCCTTGCCGCCGCGGGCCAGGATCGCCTCCTTGGCCGAGTCCCGGCTGAAGCCGCTCAGCGACCCGGTGACCACGACCGTGAGGCCCTCCAGCGTGCGCGGCACGGAGTCGTCGCGCTCGTCGGCCATCGTCACCCCGGCGGCGGCCCACTTGTCGACGATCTCGACGTGCCAGTCGACGTCGAACCACTCCACGACCGCCTCGGCGATGGTGGGGCCGACGCCCTCGGCGTCGGCGAGCGCCTCCAGCGACGCCTCGCGGATCGCGTCCATGGAGCCGAACTCGCCTGCCAGCGCGCGGGCCGCGGTCGGTCCGACGTGGCGGATCGAGAGCGCCACCAGCACCCGCCACAGCGGGACCTCCTTGCGGGCGGCGAGGTTGGCCAGCAGCTTCTCGCCGTTGGCCGAGAGCTGGCGTCCCTCCTCGCCCTTCTTCGGGTCCCGGGTGAAGAGGTCGGTGGCCAGCAGCTTCTCGGCGCTCAGGTCGAAGACGTCGCCCTCGTTGGCGATGGCGCCGGAGTCCAGCAGGGCGACGGCGGCCTCGTAGCCGAGGCCCTCGATGTCGAAGGCGCCCCGGCCGGAGACGTGGAACACGCGCTCGCGCACCTGGGCCGGGCAGTGCTGGTGGTTCGGGCAGCGCAGGTCCTTGTCGCCCTCCTTCTGCTCCACCAGCGTGGTGCCGCAGGACGGGCACTCCGTCGGCATCACCCACTCGGCCAGCCCCTCGGGCCGCAGCGGGAGCACCGGGCCGACGATCTCGGGGATCACGTCGCCCGCCTTGCGCAGCACGACGGTGTCGCCGGGACGCACGTCCTTGCGCTTGACCTCGTGGGCGTTGTGCAGGGTGGCCATCTCGACGGTGGAGCCCGCCACCTTGACCGGGCGCATCCGGCCGAACGGGGTGACCCGGCCGGTGCGGCCGGTGTTGACCTCGATCGCGAGCAGCTCGGTGTTCACCTCCTCGGGCGGGTACTTGTAGGCGATCGCCCAGCGCGGCGCGCGCGAGGTGGAGCCCAGCCGGCGCTGCAGCGCGACGTCGTCGACCTTGACCACCACGCCGTCGATCTCGTGCTCCACGGAGTGGCGCTGCTCGCCGTACGTGGCGATGTAGGCCTCGGCCTCGGCCAGCGTCGGCACCACCGCGACCCGGTCGGAGGTGGGCAGCCCCCAGGCCCGCAGCGCGCGGTAGGCCTCGGACTGCGCGGACGGCTCGAAGCCCTCGCGGGCGCCGATGCCGTGGCAGACCATCCCGAGCGCGCGGGTGGCGGTGACCCGGGGGTCCTTCTGGCGCAGGGAGCCGGCGGCGGCGTTGCGCGGGTTGGCGAACGGCGGCTTGCCGGCCTCGGTCATGGTCACGTTGAGCCGCTCGAAGGCCTCCACGGGGAGGAACACCTCGCCGCGGACCTCGACCAGGTCCGGCACCGGGAACTCCTCGGTGGCGGTCAGCCGGTGCGGCACGGAGTCGATCGTCCTGACGTTGGGCGTCACGTCCTCGCCGGTGGTGCCGTCGCCGCGGGTGAGGGCGCGGACCAGCCGGCCCTGCTCGTAGAGGATGTTGATCGCGAGGCCGTCGACCTTGAGCTCGCAGAGCAGCGCGGGGTCGGCCACGCCGTCGCGGGCGAGGCGGGCGTGCCAGGCGCCGAGCTCCTCGGCGGAGAACGCGTTGTCGAGGCTCTCCATCCGCTGCAGGTGGTCGACGGCGGTGAACTCGGTGGAGACCGCGCCGCCGACCTTCTGCGTGGGCGAGTCGGGGGTGCGCAGCTCGGGGTGCTGCTCCTCCAGCTCCTCCAGGCGCCGCATCCGCGCGTCGAAGTCGGCGTCGGAGAGGGTCGGGGCGTCGAGCACGTAGTAGCGCCAGCGGGCCTCCTCGACCTCGTCGGCGAGGGCGGCGTGCTCCTCCCGCGCCGCGGCCGGTACGACGGAGGGCTCGAGTGCGGTCATGGGGCCAATCTTGCCGCCTGGCGCCGACACACCGGACAGCCGGGGCGGCGGCCGACGCCGCCGGACCGAGGGCTGTCGGTGGTCGCTGGGAGCCTGGGAACAGATGGCGGACGAATTGCATTTGCCAAAACGAAACCGTTCCGTACTATCTGTTCAGAACGAAACCGTACCGTTTCATCGTAAGGCCGCGCCGGTGCGCAGCGTCGCGCTCCCCCCGCCCGCAAGGAGGTCCCATGTCACCCGCGTCGAAGGACGGCTCGGACCAGCCGGTCCGCCCCCGCGTCGAGGGCGAGCGCGAGCTCGAGATCCTCGACGCCACCGTCCAGATCCTCGCCGAGGTCGGCTACGACCTGCTGACGATGGACGCGGTCGCCACCCGCGCCAAGGCGTCCAAGGCGACGCTGTACCGGCGGTGGAACGGCAAGCCCGCGCTGGTGCTCGACGCGATCCTCTCCCAGAAGGAGCGGCACGACCTCCCCGACACCGGGAGCCTGCGCGGCGACCTGCTCGCCCTGACCTGCGGCATGGGCGGCCTCACCGACGGCACCCAGGTCGCGATCCTCGGCAGCCTGATCACGGCGGTCAGCCGCGACCGGGAGTTCGCCGACATCTTCCACCGCGACTTCATCGGCCCGAAGGCCGAGCAGAACCGCCAGGTCTTCGTCCGCGCCCAGGAGCGCGGCGAGATCCCCCGGGACCTCGACCTCGACGTCCTGGTGCCGGCCCTGCCGGCGATCATCCTCCACCGTCTGTTCCTCCTCGGCGACCCGCCGACGGAGGAGTTGATCACCCGCGTGATCGACCAGGTGATCCTCCCCGCCGTGCACCACCGCGGCACTCCCACTCCTGAACCCGAAGGAACCCGATGACCGACATCGACAAGACCGCGGCACCACCCGCGGCGCCGGACGAGAGCCAGGGCCACGCCCACCTCGGCTGGGCACTCGTGCTGATCTGCGTCGCCCAGCTGATGGTCGTCCTCGACGGCACCATCACCAACATCGCGCTGCCCTACATCGGACAGGACCTGGGCATCTCCCAGGCCAACCTGACCTGGATCGTCACCGGCTACGCCCTCGCCTTCGGAGGACTGCTGCTGCTCGGCGGCCGCCTCGGTGACCTCTACGGCCGCCGCCGGATCTTCATGATCGGCCTGACCGTCTTCGCCATCGCCTCGCTGCTCGGCGGCCTGGCGACCGGTGAGTTCATGCTGCTCGGCTCCCGTGCGCTGCAGGGCGTCGGCGCCGCGATGGCCGCCCCCTCGGCGCTCGCGCTGATCACCACCACCTTCCCGGCCGGGCCGTCGCGCAACCGGGCCTTCGCGGTCTACGCCATGATGTCCGGGGTCGGCGCCGCCGTCGGCCTGATCATGGGCGGCTGGCTGACCGGCATGGACTCCGTCTTCGGGATCAGCATCGAGGGCTGGCGCCTCACCTTCCTGATCAACGTCCCGATCGGCCTGGTCGCGGCAGCCCTGGCCCCGCGCGTGCTCGCGGAGTCCGAGACCCACCACGGCTGGCTGGACGTTCCGGGCGCGATCACCGGCACCCTCGGCCTGCTCGGCATCGTCTTCGGCCTCTCCCGCGCCAGCGAGGAGGCCTACGGCTGGGGCGACCCGCAGACGATCGCCGCCCTCGCGGGCGGCGTGGTGCTGCTGGCGGTCTTCGCGGTGATCGAGTCCCGTGTCGAGCACCCGCTGCTGCCGATCCGGGTGCTCCGCAACCGCACCCGCGCGACCAGCTTCCTGGCGATGATGGTCGCCCCCGCGGCGATGTTCGCCATGTTCTTCTACCTGAGCCTGTTCATGCAGCAGATCGTCGGCTACAAGCCGCTGCACGCGGGCTTCGCGTTCCTGCCCTTCGCCTTCGGCATGGTGATCGGCGCCGGTGCGTCGTCGAACCTGGTGAACCGGGTCGACCCGCGCTTCCTGGCCGGCACCGGAACGCTGATCGCCTCCTTCTCGCTGTTCATGTTCTCGCGGGTCAGCGTCGACGACTCCGTCCAGTCGGTGCTCGCCGCCGCCGGGCAGAACCAGGCCGTCGGCGCCGACCTCAACTACTGGGCCCACATCTTCCCGTGGGTGATCACCATGGCGATCGGCATGGGCCTGACCTTCGTGCCGTTGACCCTGACCGCGGTGCACCACCTGCGCCGCGAGGACTCCGGCATCGGCTCGGGCGTGCTCAACACCATGCAGCAGGTCGGCGGCGCGCTCGGCCTGGCCACGCTGAGCACCGTGGCCCTGCACTTCACCAACGACCGCGCGGCCGAGATCACCAAGCCGATCTCCGACAGCGTCGCCGCCGGAGTCGCCAACGGCGCCATCCCCGCGGACAAGGCCGACGCCGTCGCCCAGTTCGCGATGTTCCAGGGCAGCTTCACCGAGGGCGCCACCCATGCGTTCCTGGTGGGCTCGATCATGATGCTGGCCGCCTCGGCCATCGTCTGGATCTTCCTCAACGTCAAGCACGAGGAGCTGGCCACCGACGGCCCCGAGGGCGTGCACGTCGGCTGACCCCGACGCGACACCAGGGTCGGCGACGACCCGCACCGCCCGCGGCCGTCACCCCCACCGGGGTGGCGGCCGCGGTCGCGTCCGCCTACTCCTGCGCGGCCTCGGCCAGACCGCGGGTCGCGCGCGCCGTCAGCGCCACCGCCCGCCTCGCCCACCCGGCGTCCGCACCGGCCAGCCCGCAGGACGGGGTGAGCACCACCTGGTCCAGGTGCTCGGCCGGGTCCAGGCCGGTCATGTCGAACCAGCGCAGCACCCGCTCCAGCACCGCCGTGTCGGTGAGGGCGCCGCTCGGCGCCACGGTCGGGACCACGCCGAGCGCGACGGTGCCGCCGTCCTCGAGCGCCTGCGCCAGGGCGTCGTGCCCCTCGCCGCCGACGAGCCCGAGGTCCACGGCGAGACCGGTCGCGCCGGCGCCGCGCAGCAGCGCCAGCGGCGCGTCCGGGGCGCAGCAGTGCACCCACGGCTCCGCGCCCGCCTCCGCGATCGCCTCCAGCACCCAGCGCAGCCCCTGGTCGGCCTCCGGCGGGTGCACCACCCGGTGCTTGCCGAAGCCGGACGCCGTCGGCACCCGGCCGGCCAGCACCGCGGGCAGGCCCGGCTCGTCGACCTGGACGATCACCCGGTCCGCGCCGGGGGTACGGCGGCGCAGGTCCGCCACGTGCTCGGCGACCGCCAGGGCCAGCGCCTGCGCGAGGTCGCGGCGGGCGCCGTGGTCGGCGAGCACCTTGTCCCCGCGCGGCCGCTCGACGGCGGCGGCCAGCGTCCACGGCCCGGTCACCTGGGTCTTCACCGCGCCGGCGTACCCGTCCGCCTGCTCCTCCCAGGTGTCGAGGTCCTGGCCGAGGAGGCTGCGGGCCCGGCGCTGGTCGATCGGGGGCGCGCCGTCGGTGCCGGTCAGCCGCCAGCCCTCCGGCTGCAGGTCGGCGTCCCAGGCGCCGACGGCCGGGAAGAGGCCGAGGGTGCGGCCGATCATCCCGGCGGGCGCGCCGCGGCCGGGGACCTCGGGGACCGCGGGGATGCCCGTGGGGTCCTGGCCGAACTCGCCGAGCACGAGTCGGACCGCCTCGTCGTGGGCGGCCTGGGTGGCGCCCGGGAACGAGCCGATGACGGTCGCCAGCGACGCCGCGGGGGTCGGGTCGCCGGTGGGCGCTGCGCTCATGCGCCGGCCCGCGCGGCGACGCGCTCGGTGGCGGTGATGGTGGCGGAGCCGATCACCCGCGTGCCGTCGTAGACGACCGCCGCCTGGCCGGGCGCGATCCCGAACGCCGGGTCGCGCAGCTCGATCTCGACCTCCGTGCCGTCGGGGCTGACCGCGCAGGTGGCGCGGTGCTCCTCGCCGTGCGCGCGCAGCTGGACGGTGACCTCCACGGGGGGCTGCCCGGCCGGCATCGGCGCACCGCACCACCGCGGCTCGGTGCCGCGGATCCGCGCCACGGCCAGGCGCTCGCGCGGCCCGACGGTGACGGTGTTGCTGACCGGCTCGATGTCCAGCACGTAGCGCGGCTTGCCGTCCGGGGCCGGGCGGCCGAGCCGCAGCCCCTTGCGCTGGCCGATGGTGAAGCCGTAGGTCCCCTCGTGGCTGCCGAGCACCTCGCCGGTCGCCTCGTCGACGATCTCGCCGGCCTCGAGGAACGGCGCGTCGTCGTACCGCTCCCCCAGCTTCTCGCGCAGCCACCCGGCGTTGTCGCCGTCGGCGACGAAGCAGATGTCGTGGCTGTCGGGCTTGTCGGCGACCAGCAGGCCGCGCTCGGCCGCCTCGCGCCGTACCTCGGGCTTCGGGGTGTCGCCCAGCGGGAACAGCGAGTGGCGCAGCTGGCGCTCGTCGAGCACGCCGAGCACGTAGGACTGGTCCTTGCCGTGGTCGACCCCGCGGTGCAGCTCCAGGCCGTCGGCGCCGTCCACCAGGCGCGCGTAGTGGCCGGTCGCGACGGCGTCGAAGCCGAGCGCCAGGGCGCGGTCCAGCACGGCGGCGAACTTGATCTTCTCGTTGCAGCGCAGGCAGGGGTTGGGGGTCTGCCCGGCGGCGTAGGTGTCCATGAAGTTCTCGACCACGTCGGTGTGGAACCGCTCGGAGAGGTCCCAGACGTAGAACGGGATGCCGATGACGTCGGCGGCGCGGCGGGCGTCGTTGGCGTCCTCGATCGTGCAGCAGCCCCGGGCGCCGGTCCGGTAGGACTTCGGGTTGCGCGAGAGCGCGAGGTGGATCCCGGTGACCTCGTGCCCGGCCTCGTGGGCGCGGGCGGCGGCGACAGCGGAGTCCACCCCGCCGGACATGGCGGCGACGACCCTCATCGACTCCCCCTCACAGCCGGGCCGCGCGGGCCCGCTCGACGCAGGCGCCGAGGGCGTCGGCGACCGCGTCCACGTCGGCCTCGGTGCTGGTCCACCCGAGGCTGAACCGCAGCGAGCTGCGCGCCATCTCGGGGCTGTGGCCCAGCGCGAGCAGCACGTGGCTGGGCTGCGGTACGCCGGCGGAGCAGGCCGAGCCCGTCGAGCACTCGATGCCGCGGGCGTCGAGCAGCATCAGCAGCGAGTCCCCCTCGCACCCCGGGAAGGAGAAGTGGGCGTTGCCCGGCAGCCGGTCCTCGCCCGGCGCCGCGCCGTTGAGGACAGCGTCGGGGACCGCCCGCAGCACGCCCTCGACGAGCCGCTCGCGCAGCGCGGCCACCCGGACGGCGTGGTCGGCCTGCTGCTTGACCGCGATCTCGACCGCGGCCGCCAGGCCGGCGACGGCGGCCACGTCCACGGTGCCGCTGCGCACGCCGCGCTCCTGCCCGCCGCCGTGCAGCAGCGGGGTCAGCGCCGCCTCGCGGCGCGCCACCAGCGCGCCGACACCCTGGGGTCCTCCGACCTTGTGGCCGGAGAGCGACAGGGCGTCGAGGCCGGAGGCGGCGAAGTCGACCGGCACCGCGCCGACCGCCTGGACGGCGTCGGCGTGCACCGGGATGCCGTGGGCCGCGGCGAGCGCCGCCACCTCGGCCACCGGCTGCACGGTGCCGACCTCGTTGTTGGCCCACATCAGGCTGATCAGACCGACGGCGCCCGGGTCGGCCTCGATCGCCGCGCGGACCCGCTCGGGGTCGAGCCGTCCGGCACCGTCGACGTCGAGCAGCTCGACCGCGGCGCCCTCGTGCTCGGCGAGCCACTCCAGCGGGTCCAGCACGGCGTGGTGCTCGATCGCGGTCGAGAGCACCCGGGTGCGGGCGGGGTCGGCGTCGCGGCGGGACCAGAACAGGCCCTTGAGGGCGAGGTTGTCGGCCTCGGTGCCCCCGGAGGTGAAGACGATCTCGCTCGGACGGCAGCCGAGCGAGCCCGCGATCCGCTCCCGGGACTCCTCGACGACCCGGCGCCGCCGCCGCCCCGAGGCGTGCAGCGAGCTGGCGTTGCCGACGTCGCGCAGGTGCTCCGTCATCGCCGCGATCGCCGCGTCGCACATCGGCGTCGAGGCGGCGTGGTCCAGGTAGACCGTCGGGGTGTTCCTCATGGCGCGTCCAAGACTACGGCGCGGCCACAGCGGTCGCCGAACCCGGCGGACCCGGGCCGACGGCTACGGAAGCGCACCGGCGTGCCGAACGGGAACACGTGGAGCACCCGAGCAGCACCGAGCGACCCGGCGGGCGCCGCGGCCACCGACCGCGCGCGCTGCCGGCGCTGCTCGCGCTGCTCCTCGCCGCCACGCTGATGGCGGCGCTCGGCGCCACGGCGCCGACCTCGTCGGCCCGCGGGTCGGCGAGCCTGAGCATCTCGAAGAAGAACTTCTACGGCGGCCAGGGGCTGACCTTCCGCGGCAACATCGGCCGCACCGCCGCGACCCGGATCTGGCTGGAGTTCCACATGGGCCTGGCCGGGGACTCCTGGACGCCGGTGGAGGACTCCGAGCGGACCACCGCCGCCGACGGCTCGTTCTCGTTCGTCTTCCCGGCCCGCAGCATGTACAACATCCGGCTCCGGGTCGCCGCGTCGAGCGGGGCCACACCCGCCGTCACGCTCGTCGCCCGCGACCAGGCGGCCGACGTCAAGGTCACCGCCCCGGGCCACGACCTGAGCCTGGACGGCTACCGCGACCACACCAGCTACCCGGTCGTCGCCGGCGAGCCAATGCGGATCCGGGTGGACACCTCCCCCGACGGCGAGCCGGTGCTCGCCGGTCGCACCGTCGAGCTCCAGCGCCGCGTCCGCAGCACGCGGTGGACCACCCGGTGGAAGACCATCGGCACCGACAGCGTGGGCGGCAAGGGCTTCGCGACCTTCGAGCGGAGCGCGCCGCAGCACGCGGGCACGGTGACCTACCGGGCACGGCTGGACGACTGGCGCCGCGGCGGGAGCCGCATCGGCTGGTTCCCGTCGTTCCCGGTGGAGGTGGACGTCCTCGGCGCCGAGGAGGCCCGCGCCAGCGAGCTCGCCGCACGGGCCCGGCCGACACCGGTGGTCCGCCGCTCCACGATCACCGACCGCACCGTCGCGCTGCGCGACGACCCCTGGCACAGCAGTGCCGGCACCACCGCCTCCCTCACCCACGCCTGGGCGCCCGCGAACTGGGACTTCGCCTTCGAGTACGGCGAGTCGCTCTCCGACAAGCCGTTCCGCGGCACCGACCGGCGAGGCAGCTGGACCGAGTACTCCACCGGCTCCGGGCGGGCCGCGAAGGAGAACGGCGGGCTGCAGCTGGAGAGCAAGTTCTCGCCGTTCCCGCGGCCGGCCAACGCCGGCGACGGCGACCACGGCACCACGGCCGTGACGCTGAAGGGGAACCCGCGCACCTACGGCCGGTGGGAGGTCCGGATCCGCCCCTGGACCGCGGCCGCCCCGCGCGACGAGCGGGGCGGCAACTACCGGGTCCGGGCCGAGCTGGTCCCGGCCAAGCCGCGGCTGCGGGCCTGCGGCGCGCGGTCCATCGTGATCGCCGACATGACGCCGTACAAGTCGAAGGTCCGGTTCGGAGCGGCGACGCCGAAGGGGCGCCAGGCCTGGACCGGCACGCGGCGCAACATCAAGGTCTACGGGATGCCGCGCGCCTACGCCGTCGAGGTCGCCGCCGACCACATCTCGTGGTTCATCGACGGCCGCGTGGTCGGCACGCTGAAGAACACCGACGCGATCCCGGACGTGCCGCTCACACTGCGGATCTCCCTGGTCGGCAAGGGCCAGAAGGAGATGGACCACACCTACGCGATCATGGACTGGATGCGCGGCTTCGACCTCGCCCGCGGCAACCAGATCCGCAAGGGCGCCCCGCTCAAGGCGACGCGCAACACCGCCAGCTGCTGACGCCGCCCGCGGGCGGCCGCGGGCGTGGGCGGTCTGCTGGGTGGGTCGTGGCGAGCGACCCGCCCGGGACCGGGTCGTGTGCCTCACACCCCGCTATGCCGATGCCTCAGGCACACGAGCCCGAGCCAGCCGACCAACGCCCCGCCGGGACCGGGTCGTGTGCCCCAGACCCCGCTATGCCGATGCCTCAGGCACACGAGCCCCAGCCAGCCGACCAACGCCCCGCCGGGACCGGGTCGTGTGCCCCACACCCCGCCATACCGATGCGTCAGGCACACGACCGCCCACACCTGCCCGGAGACGCGCTCGCGCCAGGAACCACCGACCTGACGGCTGCCACCGCGGAGAACGCCCGGCGAGCACGCGCAGGGAGCGCAGCGACCGGAGCGGACGAGCCGGGCTTCTCCGCGCGCAGCCGCCGCAAGCCGCCAGCAAACCCCTACCCCAGCGGCGCCCGACCGCGAGGCCGGCAGCGTGTCAAGCGAAGCGCCGACACGCTCGGCCCATTCAGAGCAGCACGAGGTCGTCGCGGTGCACGACCTCGCGCTCGTACCCGGCGCCGAGCTCGCGCTTGAGGTCGGCGGTGGAGCGGCCGAGCAGTGCCGGCATCTCGCCGGCGTCGAAGTTGACGAGGCCGCGGGCGACGACGGCGCCGTCGGGGCCGACCAGGTCGATGGGGTCGCCGGCGGTGAAGTCGCCGACGACCTCGACCACTCCGGCCGCGAGCAGCGATGCCCGGCGGTCGACGACGGCGCGCACCGCGCCGGCGTCGAGGACCAGCGAGCCCTTGCCGTCGGTGGCGTGGCGCAGCCACAGCAGCCGGGTGGGACGGCGCTTGCCGGTGGCGTGGAAGAGGGTGCCGGTGGGCTCCCCGGCCAGCGCGGCGGGCGCGCACGCGGCGGAGGTGAGCACGACCGGGATGCCGGCGCCGGTCGAGATCGCCGCGGCCTCGACCTTGGTGGCCATCCCTCCGGTGCCGACGCCGGCCGGGCCGGCGGCGCCGATGGTCACCCCGTCGAGGTCCTCGGCGGAGGCGACCTCGCTGATCAGCCGGGAGCCCGGGCGGGTCGGCGGGCCGTCGTACAGGCCGTCGACGTCGGAGAGCAGGACGAGCAGGTCGGCGTGGACCAGGTGGGCCACGAGGGCGGCCAGCCGGTCGTTGTCGCCGAACCGGATCTCCGTGGTGGCGACGGTGTCGTTCTCGTTGACGATCGGCAGCACGCCGAGCTCGAGCAGCTTGGTGAAGGTCTGGTGGGCGTTGCGGTAGTGCGCGCGCCGGGTGACGTCGTCGAGGGTGAGCAGCACCTGGCCGGCGATCAGGCCGTGCCGGGCGAGCTCCTCGGTGTAGCGGTGCACGAGCAGCCCCTGGCCGACCGAGGCGGCCGCCTGCTGGGCGGCCAGGCCCTTGGGCCGGCGGCGCAGCCCGAGCGGGGCCAGGCCGGCGGCGATCGCGCCGGAGGAGACGAGGACGACCTCGGTGCCGCGCGCGCGGACGGCGGCGACGGCGTCCACGAGCGCCCGCACCCGGTCGGGGTCGATCCCGCCCTCGGCGGTGGTCAGCGAGGAGGAGCCGACCTTGACCACGATCCGGCCGGCGTCGAGGACGGTGGAGCGCAGGTCCCCCGACCGCGCTTCCCCGGCCTCAGCGGTCACCGGGGTCCTCCTCCAACCAGGCCTCCTCGTCGGTGACGCCGCCGAGGGCGTCGGGGTCCTCGTCGGAGCCGATCTCGTACGACGAGGGGCCGTACTCGTCCGGGCGGTCCAGGCGCCGGGCGACGTCGGCGCGGGTCTCGCCCTCGCCGCGGTCGTCCATGTGCTCCTGGATGTCGCGGCGACGCGAGGCCGCGGGCCGCTCCTCGGTGAACCGGTGGTCCTCGCCGCGGCGGGCCAGGTTCTCCGCGCCGGCGTCGACACCGGGCTTGAAGTCGAAGACGACCGAGTCGTCGGGGTGGCCGATGAGCACGGCGTCGCCCTCGACGGCGCCCTGCTTGACCAGCTCGTCCTCGACGCCGAGCCGGTTGAGGCGGTCGGCGAGGTAGCCGACGGCCTCGTCGTTGCTGAAGTCGGTCTGGCGGACCCAGCGCTCGGGCTTGCGGCCGCGGACGCGCCAGCCGGCGCCGGTCGGGGTCACGGTGAACTCGTCGCCGGAGACCGACGGCGGGCGCAGCACGATCCGCTCCTGGACCTCGCTGGCGCGCTCGGCGCGGGCGGCCTTGACGATCTCGGCCATCGCGAAGATCAGCTCGCGGGTGCCCTCGCCGCTGACCGCGGAGATCTCGAAGACCCGCAGGCCGCGCTCGCGCAGCTCCTCGACGACCAGCTCGGCGATGCCGCGGCCGTCGGGCACGTCGACCTTGTTGAGGGCGACCAGGCGGGGCCGGTCCTCGAGGCCGCCGTACCGGCGCAGCTCGTCCTCGATCACGTCGAGGTCGTCGACCGGGTTGCGGCCGGGCTCCATCGTGGCGGTGTCGAGCACGTGGACCAGGGCGGCGCAGCGCTCGATGTGGCGCAGGAAGTCGTGACCCAGGCCGCGGCCCTCGGCGGCGCCCTCGATCAGGCCGGGCACGTCGGCCACGGTGAAGGTGGTGTCGCCGGCGGTGACCACGCCGAGGTTCGGCACGAGCGTGGTGAACGGGTAGTCGGCGATCTTGGGGCGGGCCCGGGAGATCGCGGCGATGAGGCTGGACTTGCCGGCGCTCGGGAACCCGACCAGGCCGACGTCGGCGACGACCTTGAGCTCGAGCACGATCTCCAGCTCGTCGCCGGGCTCGCCGAGGAGCGCGAAGCCGGGAGCCTTGCGGCTCTTGGAGGCCAGCGCGGCGTTGCCGAGGCCGCCGTGGCCACCCTCGGCGATCACCATCTCGGTGCCGGCGCCGACGAGGTCGGCGAGCACGGTGCCGTCGGGGCGCGCGACGACGGTGCCGTCGGGCACGGGCAGGACGAGGTCGGAGCCGTGGGCGCCGTTGCGCCGGCCGCCCGCGCCGTGGCCGCCGTGCTCGGCGCGCCGCTTGGGGCTGTGGTGGTAGTCCAGCAGCGTGGTCACGTCCGGGTCGACCCGGAGGATCACGGAGCCGCCGGGGCCGCCGTTGCCGCCGTCGGGGCCGCCGAGCGGCTTGAACTTCTCGCGGTGGACGGAGGCGACACCGTTGCCGCCACGACCGGCGGACACGTACAGGGTGACCCGATCGACGAAGGTGGGGACGGCCATGGGTTCAGTCTCTCAGTCTGTGATTGGTCGGTGGTTGAGGTGCGAGGAGCGCTAGCGACGAGCCTCGAAACCCGGTGGGTTGAGGTGCGAGGAGCGCTAGCGACGAGCCTCGAAACCACCAAATGCGGCAAGGGCGCCCCGAACGGGACGCCCTTGCCACGGAAGTCGAACGCGGAGCGTCAGGTCACTCCGACGGAACGATGTTGACGACCTTGCGGCCGCGCTTCTTGCCGAACTCGACGTTGCCGGCCACCAGCGCGAACAGGGTGTCGTCGCCGCCACGGCCCACACCGGCGCCGGGGTGGAAGTGGGTGCCGCGCTGACGGACGATGATCTCGCCCGCGTTGACCAGCTGGCCGCCGAAGCGCTTGACGCCGAGGCGCTGGGCGTTGGAGTCGCGGCCGTTCTTGGTGGACGCCGCGCCCTTCTTGTGTGCCATCTCTTCAGTCCTTCTGGATCTTCAGCGAGCGAGGTGCTCAGAGCTTGATGTCGGTGACCTTGACCTGGGTGTACTTCTGGCGGTGACCCTGGCGCTTCTTGTAGCCGGTCTTGTTCTTGTACTTCTGGATGACGATCTTCGGGCCCTTGGTGGCCGCGAGGACCTCGACCGTCACCGCGGCCTTGTCCAGGCCCGTGGTGGTGACGGTGTCACCGTCGACCGTCATGACCACCGGAAGGGTCAGCGACTCGCCGACGGGCGCAGAGACCTTGTCGATCTCGATGACGTCGCCAACGGCGACCTTCTCCTGCTTGGCGCCAGCGCGCACGATCGCGTACACCGCGGTCTCCTTCGGTCCTGACTGGAACAAACTCTTGGGTAGATCTCTGCTGCCATGTCCACAGCACGCCACATCACGATCCCCGAGGATCTCTCCCCTGGGAGCACTGACGGGTGCCAGCGGCACTGCCTGCAGAAACGGTTCGCCGGGGGCGCACCGACGATCAATAGTACGGATCGCCCCCGGTCTCAGCAAAATGCCGATGCCCTCGCGGGGCTCACCGCTTCCGCGAGCCCTTCTTCTTGATCGGGACGTGCTCCACCGTCGGCTCCGCGGCGGGGGCAGCGTCCTCGCCGGGGACCTCAGCCGGTTCGCCCGCGGGCTCCACCGACACGGAGACGGGCTCCACGGCCCCGTCGGCCGGCAGCGCGCCGACGTGGCCGGACACCGGCGACGGGTCCGCGGCGGGCGCCAATGAGGTTTCCTACCCCCTTTGAGGGGATAAGGCCCCCAAAAGATGATTGGGTTGATAGGCCGGAGGTGTACAGCAGCAATGCCCAGCCGACCGG